>JASBZJ010000071.1 GCA_029983495.1 Porphyromonas sp. | reverse complement strand
CGTTCTACTGTACAAGTGGAAAACTCCACTTTATAGCTCCAATCCAAGGCGAGCTTACTATTTTTACGCTCGAAGGTAATATCCGCTTTAGCCAATACGTTAGCGAAGGCGTAACGTCTGTATCGCTGACCAAAGGGGTATACTTAGTTTCGTTCCAAGGAAAATGTAGTAAAATTACCATTCAGTAACGCAAAAAAAACATACTAATTCTGGGGCTTAATAAAAGGTTTATAAGACCGAGGCTGGTGATTGTTGTAATTGCCAGCCTCGAGTTGTTTTATTATGATAGAGAACTTTTCCAAAGCGATAAGCACTATTTTTGTATCTTTGGAGGGAATAATGCCTAGTACTACTGGGCTTACAGGTTAAGAACCGAACCGAATTTAGTTAGTGAAGATATGCCTATAGATAATCCTCAACCACGAAAACTTAAAGCATTCGTTGATAAAAATAGCGATGTGAGCAGTAGTTTTACACAAAAGCATGGGCTGTTAAAGCGCGACAATAAGTCGAGTTTGCTCTGTGATGGATGCGACCCAAAAGGAAGAAAAATAATATTGGCTACGATTTTAGGGGTTGATCGCCCTGGTGTAACCGCTTCGTTAATGCAAATATTAGGTGAACACGAGGCCTTTATTCTCGATATGGGGCAGGCGGATATTCACAATTTCCTAAACTTGGGGATCTTGTTTGAAACCACGGAGGAAAACTCGGGATCTATACTTAAAGACCTCCTATTCCGATGCTATGAACTGGATGTTCAAATTCGCTTTTCGCCTATTAGCGAATCCGATTATACCGATTGGGTAAGCGTGCAGGGTAAAAACCGTTACATTATCACGGTAGTAGCTCGTAAAATCACTGCTGAAATGTTGGCTGCATTAAGCCAGGAAGCTGCATCGCAGGGATTAAATATCGATAACATTCGCCGTCTCACGGGGCGTATTCCGTTGGACAACCAGGAGCGTGCTCCTATGGCAAGTATCGAATTCTCGATGCGTGGTACACCCCATAATATTGAAGGTTTACAGGATCGTCTTCTGAAGATTTCGAGTGAACAGAATGTTGATATATCGTTCCAGCAGGATTCAATGTATCGCCGAATGCGTCGTGTAATATGTTTCGATATGGATTCTACCTTAATTCAGGCTGAAGTTATCGATGAACTAGCGCGCTATAATGGTGTTTATGACCAAGTTCAGGAAATTACCGCTCGAGCCATGCGTGGGGAAATCGATTTTAAGGAAAGTTTTATCGAGCGAGTGTCCTTATTAAAGGGAATGGATGCCACAAAAGTACAAGAGATTGCCGAAAATCTTCCCATGACCGAAGGTATTGAACGCCTCTTTACAACCTTAAAAATGATGGGTTATAAAATAGCAATTCTTTCAGGGGGATTTATGTTCTTCGGTAGGTATTTGCAGCAAAAGTTTGGTTTAGATTATGTTTATGCTAACCAACTTGAAGTTGGTCCTGATGGAAAACTTACGGGTAGGCACTTGGGTGATATTGTTGACGCAAACCGAAAGGCAGAACTACTAAAGCTTATTGCGCAGGTTGAAAATGTAAACATATTACAAACTGTGGCTGTAGGCGATGGTGCTAACGATTTACAAATGTTGCGTACTGCAGGCTTAGGTATAGCATTCCATGCAAAGCCTAAAGTGAAAAAAGAGGCCAAGCAAAGCCTGTCGTTCGTAGGGTTAGATGGTATATTATATTTCCTTGGTTACAAGGATAGTTATTATGAACAAGAACAAAAAGCAGTACTAACCAGTATATGATTAGGCATATTGTACTTTTCGAACTCGATGGGTTCGATTCAGAACAACACAAAAATGCTCAGTTGAGCCACATTAAGGAAGAGCTGGAAAAGCTTCCTAGCACTATTCCGATGCTTCACTCCTTAAGGGTCTTCTTAAATCAAAACCCAAACGAGCCTACAAGTTTCATGCTCGAAGCTTTGGTTGAAAACTTTGCCGATTTGGGTAGTTATAGTGCTCACCCCGCCCATGTTGCCGTTGTTAAGGAACTCATTGCTCCTTTTAAAGTAGGGCGTAGTGCTATTGATATTATTGAGTAACCCCACTATAGTAAGGTGAAATGAATCGTTTACATACCGATAATTTAGTAAAGCGGTATAGGAACCGAACCGTGGTGGATCATGTGTCGATTGAACTTGAACAAGGAGAAATTGTAGGGTTACTTGGCCCTAATGGTGCTGGTAAAACCACTACTTTTTATATGACGGTAGGGCTTGTAGTTCCTAACGAAGGCAGAGTTTTTTTTGATGATACCGAAATTACAAACGAGCCTGTGTATAAACGAGCACGAATGGGCATCGGATACTTACCACAAGAGGATAGCGTTTTCCGAAAAATGAGTGTTGAAGATAATATCCTTACCGTTTTGGAAATGAAGAAAGACCTTACCCCTGAGCAACGAATTCAACGACTAGAAGAGCTTATTAGCGATTTTAGCCTGCAAAAAGTGCGAAAAAATATGGGGAATCGCTTAAGTGGTGGCGAAAAACGACGTGTTGCAATTGCTCGTTGTTTAGCCATCGACCCTAAGTTTATTATGCTCGACGAACCTTTTGCAGGTGTGGATCCTATTGCTGTTCAGGATATTCAGCATATTATTGCCAAATTAAAAAAACAGAATATTGGAATACTTATTACCGACCACAACGTTAACGAAACCCTATCCATAACCGATAGAGCTTATTTGCTATTCGAAGGTAAAGTTCTGTTTAAAGGAACTGCCGAAGAACTTGCAGAAAACGATGTAGTTCGCGAAAAATACTTGGGGAAGGACTTCCTTTTCCGCAGAAAAGCTTTTTTAGAATAGTAATGAATGCAGCTATTATGCTGGCGCAAGCATTTGAAGCAACTGGTGATTTTATTTATCGCTTTACCGAGCGTTTCGAAGAAGCTCTTGCGGCAAACGATCGCTTTGTAGAAGACGTATTGGAACGTGTTAAGCAAAGTAAGGGAAAACATATTCGCCCACTACTAGTTGCTTTATCGGCAAAACTTGTGGGTGGTACAATAACGAACAAGGTTATCGATGCTGCCGTTTTAGTGGAAATGCTACACACCGCTTCGCTTATTCACGATGATGTGGTGGATCTTTCGTGTATACGCCGAGGAAGCCCAACGTTAAATGCCGTGTACAGTAACCATACTGCAGTGCTTTCAGGCGATTATATTTTAGCACGTTGTTTTGCCTTTGGGTTAGAAAACTTAACCGAAGCCGAGCTTATCGAGATTGCTCTAGCAGGGCAAAACCTTACTACTGGCGAAATGCTCCAAATTGAACAAGCTCGAAACAAAAAGATTATGACCGAGCAGTTATATTGGGAAATAATTGAGAAGAAAACTGCCACGTTGTTCGCCACTTCGGCGTTTCTTGGAGGGGTAGTTTCCAATGCAAATTCCCTACAACTCGAAACGCTTAGGATGTTGGGTCGAACTATTGGGCAGGCTTTTCAGATAAAAGATGACTTGTTTGATTATACAAACGACCCTAAAACGGGTAAACCCTTTGGGTTAGATCTTTTGGAAGGAAAAGCAACGTTACCTATAATTAGGCTTAGTGCCGCAAGCGATAGCAATAAACGCCTTGAGTTGGATAACCTTTTAGCTGAAGCACCCAAGAGCAATGAGGCTCGTAGTAGGCTAATTAACGAGGCTTATTACGGTGGTTTTGTTGATGATTGTGCCCAAAAGGTTCGTTCCTTAGCTGAAACCGTTAAAACAAGCTTGCAAATATTCCCTAGCAGTTCTGCTAAAAGTGCCTTTCTGCTACTTTGCGACTTTTTAGCTGAACGTGAATTTTAGCCCTTCCCCTAAATTGTTTAACCTTGTTATTCCCCTAATAATATGGATAACGATCATACAAACTACACTTACGCTGAAGCTAGCAATCGGCTTAAGGAAATAATTACTTGCATCGAAGAGGATAACCCCGATGTAGATGAGCTTATTAACCTTGCTGATGAGGCAGTTAAGCTAATTGCATTTTGTCGTGAAAAGCTTACTACAACCGACGAAAAAATTGCAGCAATGCTCGAAAAACTTGCAACTACACCGAGCGAATAACTTGTTCTAAATGCAAATACAACCAGTTAATCGATAATCTCTCATGAAGAAACTTATTTTAATCTCCTTAGTAGCATTATCTGCTATGTTAGTATCATGTAACAAAAAACAAAAGGATGCCGACTTAAGTTCGAACCCCTTTGTAAATCCCTCCGAGACTTATTTCTCGACACCTGATTTTAATGCCATTAAGATTGAGCATTACATACCTGCCTTTGAGGAAGGTATGCGCCAACACGATGAAGAAATTGCGAATATCGTTAACCAAAGCGAGCCTGCAACTTTCGAAAATACTATCGAAGCCCTCGAAAAAAGTGGAGTAGTGCTTAAGCGAGTTTCGAACGTGTTTTATGCGCTTTCGAGTGCCGATACCAACGATGACCTTATTAAAATTGGCGATGAAATTGCTCCAAAGTTGGCTACTCACTTTAGTAACATTAGCTTAAACGAAAAGTTGTTCCAGCGCATTAAAACGGTTTATGATAGCGGTATGGAAGGCTTAGACGACGAAGCAAAGCGAGTAACCAAACTCTATTACGACGATTTTGTTCGTAATGGTGCTCTTTTGAATAAGGAAGGGAAGGAAAAGCTTGCTAAGATTGATGAAGAAATAGCTAAGCTTGTTAACGACTTTGGCAACCGTTTGAATAATGCTTCGAACGAACCATTATACTTCTCGAAGGAACAGGTTGAAGGTCTTTCGGATGCTGACCTAAAGAAAGCTTCGGAAGGAGCTGAAGCTGATGGGAAAAGTGGACAGTACAAAATTTCGCTCGAAAATACTACGCAACAACCTTGCCTCGCTTATATTAAAAACCGCGATACCCGTAAGGCTATTTTCGAAGCAAGTATTCACCGTTGCGATAAGGGCGGAGCTAACGATACCCAGGATATTATTAAACGTATCGCAGTTTTGCGTGCCGAAAAAGCTAATTTACTTGGGTATAATAATTTTGCAGAATGGAGCCTTTCGGATGCTTTAGCGCAAAAACCCGAAAATGCTATTGGGTTACTTACCCGCCTTGCTACAATGGCAAAAGATAAAATTGCCGCCGAGCAGAAGGAGATTGAGGATTATGCGAAAAAAACCGAAGGTGCCGACTTTAAACTCGAAGCTTGGGACTGGAGCTACTTTGCTGAGCAACTCCGTAAAGAAAAGTATGGCGTTGACGAGGCCACTTTAAGCCAATACTTCCAAGTTGACAGCGTTTTAGTTAATGGTGTATTCTTTGCCGCTAACAAGATGTATGGCTTAACCTTCGCACCAAATACCAATGTGCCTGTTTATAATAAGGATGTTACGGCATGGGATGTTATGGATAAAAATGGCGAAAAAATTGCTTTGTTCTTTTTCGACCCATTTTCGCGTCCATCAAAAAGTGGGGGTGCTTGGATGAGCAACTTTGTTGAACAAAGTTTCCTACTCAACCAAAAGCCTGTTATATATAATGTATGCAATAACCCCAAACCTGCTGAAGGTAAACCTGCTTTAATTTCGTGGGACAACGTCGAAACTATGTTCCACGAATTTGGGCATGCTCTTCATGGTATTTTTGCAAATCAAAAATATCCCTATGTTTCGGGTACAAATGTACCTCGCGATTTCGTAGAAATGCCTTCGCAGTTCAATGAACACGCTGCTACCGACCCCGAAGTTTTTGCTCATTATGCGCGCCATTACCAAACGGGCGAACTTATGCCTCAGGATTTACAAGATAAAATGAAGCGTGCGCAGAAGTTTAATCAGTCGTATCCCCTGGCCGAAAACTTGGCAGCTAGTCTACTCGATTTTGCTTGGCATACTCTTTCGGTAGAAGAAGCTAATGCCGTTGCTAGTGTTGCCGATTTTCAAAAGGCTTCGCTCGAAAAGTACGATGTATGTTATGATGCTATTCCTCCCCGTTATGGTAGTACATACTTCCGTCATATTTGGAGCAACGGTTACGCTGCTGGCTACTATGCTTACCTTTGGACAGAAGCCTTGTGCCACGATATTTACCAAACCATGGTTAACCGTGGGGGCTTAACAGCACAAAATGGTCAAGCATTCCGCGATGCGATTCTTTCGCGTGGCAATAGTGCCGATCTTATGCAACTATTCGAAGTTTATACAGGGCATAAGGAAGTTGACCTTAACCCATTGCTTGAAGCACGTGGGCTGAAATAATTGAAGTAGAGTAGAATTTTCTCAGGGCTATCGTTCGGCTTTGTTCGAATGCTAGCCCTTTTTTTGCGTATTATTTTTCTTTGAAGTAAATTATTACAAGAAGAGACTGTTGCAAAAGTCAACAGTCTCACAATCTTGCTCGCAAGATTGTCCTGACTTTGCAGAAAGGATGAAGCGCAAGGCGCTGAGGGTGAGGTCTGAAGGGAGCATACCTCCGTATGTGACCGAAGCCGAATTCCGAAAGTAACACAGCGATTCGCCTTTATGCAACAGTCTCAAGAAAAGATTGTTGTCATACTATGTTGAACCCTTGAAAAAGAGAGTTCTTCGCCAATTGACGAGGATGATTTTATAGAATGCTTTAGATGCAAGGCTTTGATTCGAAGTGCGAAAGGTGGGTACATTTGTACTTCCTCCGAGTTCGAATGGCTAAACTAATGCGTCGAAGGGGTATTGTACAATGGCCTTATCATTGAGAATCCGCTTTTTTTACGATATTTGTGACGGATCTCTTCCTTGCTCGATGCTGTAATCGTAGGCTTCGAGTGATACTTTTCATAGATTGCCATGAGTATTTGGGCTTGCGAGGAAGTATAACTTTTAAAATCAATTGTTGAGTATGAAAACATTTCGCGTATTTGTACCCTTTTCATTCCTCCTTTGTAGTGTTCTTCTTTTGGTGAGTTGCACGCAGGTTAAGGAATCTGTCGATTTTTCAACTATGACAAGCGAGGAAATTATGGACTATGGATTAAAACATGGTGCCATACCTTTTTCGGAGTTTATTAAGCCATTTAAAATCCCCACTAGTGGCGAGGCTCCCTATTCGATAGGTTCTCTTCGTGACGCTAAGCTTGAAACGGTTAAAGGTTACGATGAACTAATAAAGATTTCGGGGGATAAACCTCAGAAAGTTATTGTAAATGGAGATATCGACCTCCCTTCAGGTGTTTACTTTGCTACGGTGTACTATGCTACTAAAAAGGTTAAATGCCAACCGAAAGAGGTGTATACAATAGCTGATTCCCCCATGTGTGGATTTGATCCAACCGAGGGGGGAGCCTCGAAGCATCGTGGGTATGCTGGAGTAATGTCGGCAGGTTACTGGAAAATGAAGACTCTTATCTACAAAATAGAGTTTAATGTTCTTGGTCAACCTACCAATCGCCCCTATAGCCCTTGCTCTCCAAATGCTGTTCAGTGGCAGTATTATAGGGGTACGCTAAACTAATTATTTTGCTCCTTTTGTAAGGAAAAGCCCTTTTTATAGGTTGGGAGTGGAGAAGTAAATTCTCTACTCTCTTTTTTTGCTTTGTAGTGCAACTCCTAGGGATTTACTATAGTTCTATTCGCAAAACCTTGCATGTTTTCTACGATAAGCTGTAACTTTGCTCCGTGCGTATATAATCTGTGCAATATAGCTATCGAAAAAGTGTAGTGTATGAAGCAACTAACAAATAGAACCCAGGCATTACTGATTGTAGTTTTAGCTGCCTTTGTAGTATTGCCTTTGGCACCTGGCGAGAAAAAATTTCCATACGATTTTAAAGAAGGGAAGCCTTGGCAATACGATCTTCTAACAGCTCCCTATGTAATTCCTAAGCTAAAAAGTACCACTCAGCTAGTTCACGAAGAAAATGAGGTTAAGGCATCTGTACTTCCCTATTACCGTATGGAACGATCGATTGGGCAATCGATTTTGCAAAGTTGGGAGGACGATTTTAACGCACAGTTTAGCGATTCTATTCCTATTGGGTATTACAACCATGTACGTAGTTTTTTACGTCGAGCTTATTTCGAAAATGGTGTTGTTGACGATAGTGAACGTGATCAGATTGTAGAAAAAGCTTTCGATGAAATAAATCTTATTGATGGCGATGTTAGTCGGGCTTATCCTGTAGTTCGTCTTTATAGTATTAATGATGCATATAGCGACCTTATTAACCGAACCCCTGATGAATTGAACAAGGAAGTCGTTCGGCATATTTTCCCTATTGGGCGGCTTAAAGCCAATGTAATGCCCGATAATGTAACTACGCAACGTGTAATTGCCACAGAGTTGTCAAAAATACCCCGTAATACGGGCTATGTTGATAAGGGGGAGCGTATTATTGGTCGTGGCGATAAAGTAGATGCTGAAACGTACAATATATTGGAATCGTATAAAAAAATATACGAGTCGCAAACGGGGTTAGGCAGTACGGTAGTATTGCGTAAACTTGGGCTTTTTTTTCTTTCACTGATGCTTTTTATGGGGGTTTGGTTATTCTGCTACAACTTTAGACCGGCTTTTTTTGATAATACCAAAAATACCCTTTTCGTAGTGAGCTTTATGCTCATCTTTGTTCTCATTACGCAAATCGTCGTTAAAGTATATCCTCGGGCAGTTTATGCTATACCCTTTGCTGTAGTGCCTATTGTGGTAAGGCCGTTTTTTCACTCTCGCTTGGCGTTCTTTATTCACCTTATTACAGTTCTTGTAAGCTCCATATTTGTTCCAGATGTACTCGAGTTCTTCTTTTTGCAGTTAACCGCAGGTATGGTAGCAATTTTTAGCCTTAAAACGCTAAACTCGCGAGGGCAACTTATTCGCACCGCTTTTTTAGTATTCCTGTCGTATATTGTAGTTTCGCTTTTGTTGTCGTTAACTCAAACAGGTTCTGTAGGATTTAAGGAAGCCTTCGATCAGTTGGTTTATACGGGCGAGCGTATCGATAACGAGTTCCTGCAAAAAATGCTCTACTTTGCCTTTAACCTCATTTTCCTTATGTTCAGTTACATGCTAATATACCCTGTTGAAAAAGCTTTTGGGTATGTTAGTAATGTTAGTTTAGTTGAGCTAAGCGATGTAAACCGCCCTTTATTACGGCAATTATCCGAAACCGCTCCAGGTACGTTCCAGCATTCTATGCAAGTAAGTATTCTTGCCTCCGAAGCTGCGGCACGAATAGGGGCTGATGTTCAACTTGTTCGTACTGGAGCCCTTTATCATGATATTGGTAAAATGCTTAATCCTTCCTATTTTACCGAAAATCAGGGCGAAGCGGGTAACCCACATAATAGCTTATCGTATAAGGAAAGTGCTGCTATAATTATTAAGCATGTAACAGATGGATATATGTTGGCACAAAAGTATCGTTTGCCACGCGAGGTTACTAATATGATTCTGTCGCATCATGGCAAAGGGCAGGTAAAATACTTTTATCGACTTTATAGCCAGGAGCATCCCGATGAGTATGTCGATCCTG
>JASBZJ010000070.1 GCA_029983495.1 Porphyromonas sp. | reverse complement strand
AGGTTTAGCCAACGAGTTGGGGATATAATCGTGGCGGAACATATTTACAAATAGTATAAGCATACTAAGCAATAAGGGACCAAATATAACGCCCCAAAAACCCATTAATGCCATACCCATAATTACACCAAATACGGTAATAAGTGGGTGAATATCAGCAATCCATTTTTGTAATAGGAACCGTGCAATGTTATCAACACCTCCAATAACAATTAAACCATACAAAGTGGTTATTATAGCTCGCCACCACTCCCCATCAATTGCAAAGTATATGGCAAGAGGAACATAAACAACCATTGTTCCTACAATAGGCACTATGGTTGCAAAGGCTGTAAGAACACCGAAAAATAATGCATTGGGAACTCCGATAAAAAAGTAACCCAAATAGGCAAATAGCCCTTGAATAATTGCAAGAACAGGTATGCTAATGGCGTTGGCTACAATAATCCTACGCGATTCGCTAACTAAAATAGCCTTATTTTCGGCAGTAAAGGGTAATAGTTCCATAATTGCACGTTCAAAAGCTTCGCGTTGTAGAAGCATGTAGAACAGTATAAACACCATCAGAAAGCTATTAATTGAGAGCGACGATACGTTACTAAAAAGCCATGCTACTACCCGTTGTCCAAAAGCAGAGAGGCTTTTCGCTGTATCCATCGATAGAATATTAATATTGTATCGATCCAATAATAACCCGTTCCACTCTTTACTTTTTGCAACAATGGCATTGTAATCGATTTGTGTGTTCGAAAACAAATCAATTAGCATGGCAACAAGTCCCCCAAGAGGTAACAAAAATAGGAATATAGCAACTACGGTTAGTAACCCTGCTGCCCACCCGCGTTTCCATTTATGCTTTTTCGTTAACTTACGCATGGGGTTCCTTAGTACAGCAAATAGCGTTATAGCTCCTAGTAAACTACTCGCATAATTAAGTATTTGCTTATTGAAAATAGCCAAAAGGAAAAAGATAGCTAACAGGATGGCTATAAAGTAATAGCGTTTACTATCCAATATAGGAAGCCCTTTTAGCCTACTTTCGGGTGATAGGCATTCGGGTTCTTCCAGCTCGTTTTTCGTTTCATTTGTCATGGCAAAGTTGTTCGAATTTTTTTATAGTTAGGATTGGTTTTAGTTTTACTATTCCCACAAGGGAAAATTGGGGTAAATAAAAAGAAGCGCATGGCTACAGCTTGCTATTTACCAAATAGAGCTGAGCCTAACCCAATAAGGGCTACAACAATAAAAACCAATGCAACAAGTTGGTTAAATGTTCGTAGGCTTGCGAGTCCTATCTTTTTTCGGAATAAGCTAACTATGGTTGTTAACAATGCCCACCAAAGCAGTGCCCCAATAAATATAAAGCACATGGAATACACAAATACACCCCAATAGAATGGAGTTTGATGCACAAAATTGTAACGACCAAAAAAAGCTATAAAGAAGAAAATAATTGTAGGGTTACTAAGGGTAAGGAAAAACGAGCTAACTAATATTTGCCAAGTATTGTACTGGCTTGATTTTTCGTTATCCTTCGAGTCGTAGCGTGGTGGTGTAGCGTACAAAAAAATTCCGAAGGCAAGAATAAGAAGTGAGCCAACAATGGTTAGAACCGATTGATATGTTTCGATAAGGCTTATAACCAATCCAACCCCCAAATACACAATTGAGGCATAGGTTGTATCGCTTAATGCTGCACCTAAGCCAGTTAGCATGCCTGCATTTTGACCTCGCGATAGTGTTCTCCTTACGCAAAGAACCCCTACAGGACCCATAGGACACGAGGTAAGAATACCTATAATTACCCCGAGGAATGCGTTCTGTAGAAGTACATCTTTCATAAAACCATTTAGTTTCTTTACACACAAAGGTACTGAAGATTTTGGTTTTGTAACCTAAGTTTGGCCTCTTTTTTATGTTACTCATTAAAGTACTGCTAAAGCCCTTTGCACAATACCTCATCTACAGCGTTACGAAAGGCTTTCTAAATTGGAGGGCATAGTGTGTGTTCACATCCCTTTGTTATTAGCTTCTATACTCTGTGTGTCCATGGTACTCTGCGACGTCTTGTTCTGCAAATTTCTAAGAGTCTGCTTAAAATGATTTTTTTACCATCAGTAAAAACGAACAAAGCCTCCCTTTAACAAAAGGGGGGCTTTGTTTCTTACTCAATTAAGGTTATGCTTGGTTTTTGCTTACCATGCAAATAAGGGTAAGCTACTCATCTTGGCATTTACTTCCTTACGTACTTCGGCTTGAACGGTTTCATTTTCGGGATCCGAAAGAACACGGTCGATAAGGTCAACAATGCCAGGCATATCGTTTTCTTTTAATCCACGTGTAGTAATTGCAGGAGTACCAACTCGTATGCCCGATGTTTGGAATGCACTACGGCTATCGAAGGGAACCATATTTTTGTTTACGGTAATATCGGCCGCAACAAGTGCTTTTTCGGCAACTTTACCTGTAAGGTCGGGGAATTTGGTCCGTAAGTCGATAAGCATTGAGTGGTTTTCGGTACCTCCCGAAATGATATGATAACCCTTTTCAACAAATGCTTCTGCAAGGCGAGCTGCATTCTTTTTTACTTGCATTTGGTAATCTTTAAACGAGGGGTCGAGTGCTTCTCCAAAAGCTACGGCTTTAGCTGCAATAACGTGTTCGAGCGGTCCACCTTGAACACCTGGGAATACAGCACTATCGAGCATTGCACTCATCATTTTTGTTGCTCCCTTTGGTGTTTTAACACCCCATGGGTTTTCAAAATCCTTGCCAATAAGAATAATCCCACCACGTGGACCACGAAGGGTTTTATGGGTAGTTGAGGTTACTACATGAGCATACTTAACCGGGTTTTTAAGAAGACCGGCGGCAATAAGCCCAGCAGGGTGAGCCATATCAACCATAAATATTGCTCCAACTTCGTCGGCAATTTTACGCATTCTTTCGTAATCCCATTCGCGAGAATAAGCCGAAGCTCCAGCAATAAGGAGTTTGGGTTTATGTTCGCGAGCTAGTTTTTCCATTTCGTCGTAATCAACCTGACCGGTTTCGCGGTTTAGGTTGTAGCCTACGGGCTTGTAAAGAATACCCGAACTATTAACGAGCGAACCATGTGAGAGGTG
Source organism: Porphyromonas sp. (assembly GCA_029983495.1). Lineage (GTDB taxonomy): Bacteria > Bacteroidota > Bacteroidia > Bacteroidales > Porphyromonadaceae > Porphyromonas. The sequence goes on along the minus strand of JASBZJ010000070.1, from coordinate 6,447 downwards.
ACCGCCATGTTCGAGGTTTAACCCCATAAAGGTATCGCCAGGTTTAAGCACGGTAAGCAGTACTGCCATATTTGCTTGTGCACCCGAGTGAGGTTGTACGTTGGCCCATTCGGCATCGAACAGTTGTTTTATTCTATCAATGGCAAGCTGTTCGCTTTGGTCTACAACTTCGCACCCTCCATAGTAACGTTTTCCCGGGTAGCCTTCGGCATATTTGTTCGTCATTACGCTTCCCATAGCTTCCATTACTTGGTCGCTTACAAAGTTTTCGCTAGCAATAAGTTCAATCCCTTTGGTTTGTCGCTCTCTTTCCTTAGCGATAAGGTCGAAAATAGCTTGGTCTCTTTTCATTTTGGAAATATAATTTGAATGGTTTATTATCGTTGAATGATGTTTTACTTTAGCTACAACGAGGGGCTTTACGCTCAGCCCTTTACAAAGTTACCATATTTTATGGTACTTAGCTGAGTGTAAAGCCCTGGTTTGGTTGTAAAGCTTGTTATTTCTTCGTTAGTTTTTGAATAACTTGTTTGCCGTCACTTAAGGTATATACAGCAATACATGCCCCTTGTGGCAAGGTGTTTACATCCAATTTTTGGATGTTATTCATAGGCGTTAGGGGTAGTACAAGTATCTTTTCTCCAGCGAGGTTATAAAAGCTAATTTCTACAACGTTAGATGCCTGATAAAGGGTTAGTTTATCGCTAAAAGTTGTGGGAACAGCTTTTGGCATTTGCTCGGTAGGTATTTGTATGGCGTTGGTTGATTGCCCATCGAGAAAATCGCGATACAATGGAATAACTTCATATTCTTCGTCGGTTGTAGCAGTGTACCCCAATGTTTCGGGATCGGTAATCGTTTCCACGGTAGCACCTGTTTTGTGGTTTACTACTTTGTATCCGATTAGCTTGGGGAACAACATGGGGAAGGGGCCATAAGGCATGTCGGCAGGTATTTCGAAGTTTTCGCCATTGTTGGCATCGCAAAGCACAAAGTTGACGGCACTATACCCATCTTGTGCAGGGAAAGCCTCATCGAAAGTTGCCCAGCGGTTGTTAAATGGCTCCTTACCTTGTTCGGGGTGGTAGTGAGTAATAGCACTGTTGTTCCACGCTTCGGGGAGCTTTTTGCGTGTTGCAGTTACGGCTCGGCTTTCGAAGTCGGTTTTAGTATCGGTTTTTACTCCAGCAACCAGCAGGGCGTTATTTGTTATAATAAAGGGCTTTGCTAGTTTTACCTCCCTATAGGCAAGTTCTTTGTACGGTGATGGTACCGCTTGTTCTGTATAGGTTTCATGGGTATCGGCTCCTATTTTATAATTATTCGAAGCGTCGATATTTACACCATTGCGAACAAATACACTATACGTGTGAATTTTTTCCGTTCGAGCGGGGTAGAACCCAATCGCAACAATCGATTTTCCTACTACGTGTTTTAGTTCAGCCCCATTGAATAGCGACCCCTGAATAATGGTTTTTATAGGTTTGCGAAAGTAAGGTTCGCTAAAATCGCGGTAATCATCGAGCTGGATGAGTTTTTCGGTATCGCCTGGTGCAATATTTGTTACTCGTTGGAATATAATGGGTTTTTCCCAACTGAGCTTTTTGCCTACTTGTTTAAAGTTCCGTACGCCTTGAGGCTTTTTAGTAAGCAAGGTATAGTGCGATGGATTTAAATATATAGGTTTAGCCCCTGGGCTTGGGGTGTAGCCATAGCGGAATGTGTAGGTTATAGTGCCTGATTTTGTGGGGGTTACTTTATCCATCCACATTGCCCCTACATTTAATGATGTAATAGGCTCGCTATCGCCTCCTTTCCAAATGTATAACTTCCAATTGTCTTTATCAGGTAAGTTTGTTACGGGTTCCCAACCAAAATTGGCGGTGTAGCTATCCTTTTCATCGTTAAGCAATGTAGTAGCTCCAATAAAGCTTGCAAACAAGGCGGGGGTGGTTAAGGTACCGCTTTGGTATTTTCCCTCAAGCTTTATTGCAGTTCCCTTGCCAACGGGGTCGAGTGCTTTAGCTATACTTGTTCCTTCGGGCTCGAACTTATCCCAGTGGTAGGGTTAAAGTACACGACGAGTTTCCACCCGAAAGAGTACCGATTACAAGCCCTTCGTTGTTAAATAATGGGCTACCTGAGCTTCCGCCTTCGGTAACACCATACCCATTCTGAGTTTTTTCGTATGTAACATTTAAAAAGGCATCCTTGGCTCCTACCGAGTTTTTGTCCTTATAGGTGGTAATGTCAGGTAGTTTACTCGTGGTCGAAACCTTCATAACATCGCCTTGGGGGTGATGTAGCCCTCTATAATCCCCTTCAGCCGGTTGTTCTTGGCGGTTCCAACCCGCATAATATACACCATAAAATGGGGGTATAGGAGCAAGCAATTTAAGTAGCATACCATCGCTTTTGCCATTAATAGGCAAAAAACTTACAAGTTCGGCACCTGTAAGCGAAAGGGTAGGGGTACCCATTCGGTAGTTGTTTTGGCAATTGGGTTTTAGGTAGTGAAACGAAAATACCCACTCCTTAAAATCCTCTTCGCTAGCAAGTACCTTATCGCCTCGGCAGTGAGCTGCCGTAAGTATATAGGGGGTAAAATCCTCGGCGGTGTTGTTAACTACTGTACCTGTACAGTAGGCATAGCTTTTCCCCGCCTTTAGGTAAATCTGTACTAGGGCATCCTTTTGTTTTTCAAGTTTATTGCCTTCGCTACAATTGGCATTTACTTCGCAATTTGTGCTTGCCCCTTCCTTACCCGTATTGCGTGCGGAAGGGTTGTTGGGGGTATTGTGGTTGCGGAACAGGTATCCAATATGATCGATAACAATGGTTGCTTTAGCTACATTTTTAGGGGCTTCGTAGCGAAGGGTTATTCTATTCCCCTCAAGTGGAGCTGTAGCAAGTACTTTGCCCGAGGGGTTGGTTTCGTGCATAAAAGCCCCCAGTTGTTCCGTTGGGGTAAAGATGAAAAACTTTGCCCCTTGTGGAAGCAAAAATTGGCTAAAAGTAACCGAAATAGCTACCGCATCGCGTGCCGTAAGTTCCAGCTGATAACATTGGGTTCCATCGCTTGCTGTAGCACTTTGCGCATGGTCAAAAAAGTCGGTTTTTACGTCGATGGCTCGACCAACTTGGTATAATCCATTTTGCCATTGGCTTGTTGCTAATAGGTCCTCCTTGTTATAAGGAACAAATACAGCAAGAGGCTCCACCGAATTGCGGAGCCCCTTGTTAAATGTTACTTCCTTAGGTTTACCGCCCCAGCTTAGTTGTGCTACAATATGCGTAGCCGAGCCTAGGCAAAGCCCAACGAGTAGAGTAGTAACGAAAATGAAATGTTTCATACTTCGCTATTAAGTTATTTATTCTTGTAGTATTGCAGGCGACGTAGCACGTCGGCTTTTGTGGGTTTTGCTTCAAACGGTTTTGCTTCACGGGTAAAGCTTGGCACGGCATCGCCCATAAAGTAATGTATGGTAAGTAGTATCTTATTTATGTCGTCGTAGTAGCATTCGTAGTTGCCCATGCCATTCCCTAGGTCGCCTTTCATAAAGAACTGGAAGCCTTGCGAAAGCACAAATTCTTTTAGCTCGGTAATGCCAGCATCTTTATTTTTGCCGTTTACCTTATTGAGGTTTGCAATAACTTCTACACGGTAGTCGCCTTTAAGTTCTTTACTAATCATGTAGGTAAAGCCTGTTATACCTGGTTTTTTACCAACACCAATAGCGTATTGGCTATCGAAAGGCGGTTCGGATTCGATTCGTGCGGGGCGTTCGCCATAATTGTCGGTCGATTTAGGTTTAAAGGTTGCCGTAAACCCACGTTCTTTTTCGAGTTTTATAATGTCCGAATTTTCGCTAATGGGGGCATTATATGCCATAACAGGCAGATAAAATGCTTTACGCTTTTCCGTAGGGGTATCGTTGCCTTTTTTTGTGTACTTTTCGAATACCCACATTGTAGCTGGTATTTTCAACGAAGTATAGTCGGTTACCATAAGCCTTACGCCTTGTTCGTCGTTACGGTAGAAAAGCATTTTTATGCCACTGCTTGCAAGTTCTTTTTCGAATTTAAAGCCTTGGGCAATAACATAATCTTCATATTCCTTACTATGAAGTTTGTCGGTGTTTTCAATGCTAAACGAATATGCTAAAATACCTGCTTTTTTATCAGTACCATCGCCATTTTTACCGTCCTGAAGTTCGTACTTCACCATCTGGAAGTTAGTGTGTTCAGCTTCGGTAGCCCCAAAAACAGCCAGTTTGTCGTTACTTTGCTTTTCGCTAAAAATGCGGTTCACTTTCTTTTCGTAGGCTTTAATTTCATCGAGTGTGTATTCGGTTACATACTTATCCTTTATAAGAAGGGGGAAATCCTTTACATCATTATAGAACTTGTAGCCACTATCAGTTTTTTTACGAAGGGGAATAACTACTGCTAGCGTCATGTTTTTGTCCTTCTCCGTATAACTGAACGAAATCATAACCTTGTCATTGGCATACTCCATGATCCCCTTCTTACTGCCGTCAACTTTTTTGAAGCCTTCGTTTTTAAGTACAAGTTCGAAGGCATCGTTGGGCATATCTTTCGTAAGTGTGGGTTCGAAAATAAGTTTCGATGCAATTCCGTAGGCCATGGAGGTAAGTTTATTCTTGGTAATGTTATATAGGCGTTTGGGGTTAAGCCCTTTGGGATCGTTGGTGTTGAACCCAAGCATTTCGCTGGTTTCTTTGTAAAGGGTAGAACCATAGCCATCCTCCCATGCTTTAATATCGTCTACGCTTTTCGAAAGATCGGTAAACGGAATAGGCACTTTGGTAAGCTCTCCCGCTTCGTTAAGTTCGAGCCATTGTTTAAATTCCTTTTTGGGGATATCGGGGGTTTCGCCTTTTTTCGTTACATAAACCTCGGCAATTTTGTGGTTAGTTGTAAGAGTAAAGGTTAATTGATAACTGTTATTTGCGTAGGTAAGTTCCTTTTTATCGGTAACTTTTTGATAGCCTTCGGAGGTAAGTATTTTTTCGAATGCGTCGGCAGGTGCCATACTGTTGCCTTCGCGTTTAAGTATTAACAGTGATGAGATCGTGTAGCTTGATGAAGCAAGCTTTCCATTCTCGAAGTTGTAGCTTCGGTTAGGGTTAAGTTCCTTGGGGTCGTTTGTTTTAAACGAAAGTTTTTCGTTGTTTTCAATTTCGATATCCGAGCCAAAAGCTTCTTCCCACTTTTTTGCATCATCGGGGGTTGCGCCGAACTGAGCAAATGGAATAGGCACTTTACTAAGTTCGCCATTGCTGTTTAGCTGTAGCCATTCCTTAAATGGTTTTTTATTAGGAGTGGGGTCGGGATCGGGGTTTTTGTGGCACGATGAGACCATAAAGCCCAGTGTAATTACGCTCAGTAGTGCGATGGCTGAGCGACCATTAAATAAACTAGATTTTAATTTCATGAGGTAGTTCCTATACTAATGTTATAACTAAGTTCCTAAAACGAGTAGCCATTTTTATTTTACTTTAGGGAAAGATGGGTTCCATTATACCCTAAGTTTCACCTCAAGCTACTATACAAAGGTAAAAAAAGATTGTCGTTTACACTGTTACGCTTGTGAAAAAAGTGAACATTTCCCTTATTCTTATACGTGGTTGTGGTAACTGGGGAAAATGTCAATTTGAAACTGTTGTATAATGGTGAATTGCAACGTTGTTTCCGGATTTTGGCTAGGTTACATAGTTTACTAAGATTTCTTCTCGCCTAACCTTCGGTGCTAAACCCTCATCCGTAATATACAGTTAAGGTAAGAATGCCTACAATTGGGTAATCTCTGAAATCACATCTCTTTATTTTCAAATTCCCTTAAGGTTCCATTTGTATTTTTGGTACTTTTCGTTGACTTGATTATCTTTTGAGTGTTAAAAAGTTTTCTGTGTTACGTTTGTGTATGATGACCTTGTTTTGTGTGTATTCGTTTGATTTTTAGGTATAAATGTGCTGTGTGTTGTTCTGCTTTAGTCCGCTATACTGCGATTGGTTGTTATTAATCTTTAGGAATGATAGTCTGATATCGGATTAATTATATGTATTTGCACTAGCAATTACTTATCATTCCACTGTGAAGGAGACGCAGGAATAGAGTAATATGTTAAAACCGTACTCTGGGCATGAGGTTGAGTACTTAAAATTCTACGATATTCGGCATGTTGTTGCAAAGTAACGCTCTCTTGTTTTGGGGGAACGTTGTGGGTTTACGTAAAAATAATGGTAGTGTATAGGTTTAATTTGTAGAAGAAGAATAGGGATTTTTATACACCACTTTTTTTGTAGCCCTCCTCTTGGGGAATTGTTCAGTTTGGCCAGTCTCTTTTTTTTGTTGTATTCTCTTACCGGAGTTAGCCAAAGAAAAACCCCTTTACTGGGAACAGAGAGGAGTGGCTTTTTTTT
>JASBZJ010000069.1 GCA_029983495.1 Porphyromonas sp. | reverse complement strand
TATAGCCCCCAATTAGAGGGGCTAAACTCATACTCCTTATTTTTCAAAGGTCTCTGTAATATGAGGTTACCTGATGATTTCACATTTTACTGAACAACAAACTGTAAAATGATCAACAAAACTCAAACAAATCTTCCGAAGTTTTTATCTTTTCATCAGGAGAAAAATAAAAATGAACCTGTAGAAATTAAGTTGGCATACATGAAATTGATGGTATTTTATTATTGTGTGATGTATTTACAGGGGCGAACCTCAAGTGCCCGCTCGCAATAATAAATATACGGGCTTAGCAGTAAACGAAAATAAACTACCTTTGCGTTGCTATTATTCTGTATATAAGGTACCCCCCCCCATGATATTATGGATGCTAAGCGATACATGATTATAGATTTAGAACAACGCGGTGATAAACGAATGTTTATTACTGAGCAAGTTTGTTCGATCAGCGAAAACAAAAATGGTCTTTGGACTGTTCGTTTTTCAAACTCTCCGCGTGTGTTCAACTACAACAAAGCTCGTCTGCTTTTTCTTACACATCCTGAATCCATAGACTTTAGCGAAAAAGGTTTGTACATACGGAATAAGCGCATCAATGATGTTTTCGAAATATTACGCTTTACTGATGGGCACTACACATTCTACCGAGTTACTTACAACAATGGGTACTATGAATGCTTGGATGGAAACGATGTATATATCACGCGTACACCAATCGATAAAAATGGAGGATCATTATGGGAATATTTACAAAAGTTAGCCGAAGAAACTGGGTTGTTATCAGATGATGAGGAAAATATTCTATCCAAACAGTATGAATTAGTGGATAAAATGCGCGATAACGTACCCCTAGCGCAATACTTAGGTGATAAAACAAAATTAGCAACATACCATTTACCAAAGCTGGTTATTTACCCCTTCGGATGCAATGCCAGCCAAAAGCTAGCCGTAGAGAAAGCCTTAACGCATCAAGTTAGTATCATACAGGGTCCCCCTGGAACAGGGAAAACGCAAACAATCCTCAATATTATTGCAAACCTGCTAATTGCAGGAAAAACGGTACTTGTTGTATCGAACAATAATTCGGCTGTTGAAAATGTAGCAGAAAAACTCGAAAGCGAAAACCTTGGCTTTATTGTGGCTCAACTTGGTAGCACAGAAAATAAAGAGCGGTTTATTGCAAACCAAACCAATTACCCCGATATGAGCAGTTGGCGCACAATACAACGGTCAACAGCCAAGCAAATGGTCAAAGAGGCTCTCCAAAACCTATCAAAGGGGTTTAATGGACAGATGCGTAAAGCTCTACTTAAGGCTGAATATAATGCTCTACTTAAGGAAACTAAGTACAATACACGTTTTAGGACAAGTAACGACAACAACAAACTGTATGGCAAACCGTCACACAAGATTATAAAACTACTCAACCACTACAGAATTATGGTTGAAAAGGAGCAAAAGCCTAGCTTAGGTTTTCGCTTAAAATGGTCACTTAAGTTAGGTGTAAATATATCAGCATACCTAAAAGGAAAAGCTACCGAAGTAATTACAAAAATAGAAGATGCGTATTATATCTCTCGCAAAACCGAAATCGAACAGGAATTGAGTTCTATTTCAAAAATGCTCCACTCCATCGATATAAATCAATCAATTAAGGTTTTACGCTCCTCTTCGTTGCAAATTCTAAAGAATAATATTGCTCATAGTTATTCACAGGGAATTAGAAAGAGATTTTTACTCAATGAAATTAAACCCCGAACTGAGCAGTTCCTAAAAGAATACCCTGTTGTTCTTAGTACTACATATTCTGCAAAAAGTTGTATCAGTAAGGATATGGTATTCGATTGTGTGATAATGGACGAAGCATCGCAGGTGGATATTAAAACAGGTGCCCTGGCTCTCTCGTGTGCAACAAGAGCTGTAATTGTAGGCGACGACAAACAATTGCCAAATGTTGTAAGCCATGAAGAAGCACTTGCCCTAAATGCAATTCAAACATCCTATAACGTCGACGAACGTTACAATGCCGTTACACATAGCTTTTTGCAATCGTGTGCAGAAATTTTTACCACTGCCCCCATAACGCTATTGCGCGAACACTACCGTTGCCACCCTAGAATTATTGAATTCTGTAACCAGCATTTTTACAATGGTAAACTAGTAGCTATGACTAGCGACAATAACGAAAAAAATGTATTACAAGTTATACGTACTACAAAAGGCAATCATGCCAGAGGGCACTTCAACCAGCGAGAAATTGATGTAATACAGCAGGAAGTAATGCCTGAATATAACAATACTGATAGTGTGGGGATTATTACCCCTTATCGGAAACAAGCCGAAGAAATAAACAAGGCTTTAGGATACGATATTGCTAGTACTGTACATAAATATCAAGGGCGTGAGTGCGATACCATTATTATTAGTACTGTTGATAATGAACCGACTGAGTTTTCAGACGATGCCAACTTGCTCAACGTTGCCATATCGCGAGCAAAAACTCGCTTATGCATCGTAACCAATGGTAATGATTTACCCAAAGAATCGAATCTTGCTCAACTAATTAGCTATATACAATACAACAACTTTGAGGTTAAGGAAAGTAAACTTCACTCGGTATTCGATTTGCTCTACAAACAATACACTGCCGAGCGATTGGCCTACGAAGCGTCTCAACCATCCGTATCGAACTACTTATCCGAAAATCTTGTTTATAGACTTTTAATAAATGCCATTAATGAAATGAAACTCGCCAACATAGATGTACTATGCCATTACCCGCTTTCACGACTAATTAGCGACTGGAGCATACTTAATAATGAGGAAAAGGCTTTTGCTGAAAGCCCGTTCTCGCACATCGATCTCCTTATATACAATTCACTCACAAAGCAACCTCTTCAAGCAATAGAGGTTGATGGTTGGCATTTTCATCAGAATAGCAATGTACAACAAGCTCGGGATCTACTGAAGGATAATTTGCTTGCAAAGTTTGGACTTTGCCCACAGCGTATTTCCACGACAGCAACAATTAATGATGAAACTATAAAGGATTTCCTTAAGGTGTAACCGCTTATTAAAGCAAAGTTTTTTATTACCTTTGCAGGGAATTCGCAGAAAGAGGGCTTTTTGCGAAAATGTAAAGTTAAACCAACGGGCAGTATTGTACTAGCCTTATAGCGTATTTAAGAACCATGAAAAAAGGTATTCATCCTGAAAATTATCGCTTCGTTGTGTTCAAAGATATGTCGAACGACGAAGTTTTTATTACAAAATCGACCATCAACACCAAGGAAACAATTGAACTTGATGGCACAACGTATCCCCTTGTAAAGGTGGAAATTTCAAACACCAGTCACCCATTTTTTACAGGTAAAGCGAAGCTTGTGGATACTGCCGGGCGTGTTGATAAGTTCCTTAGCCGTTACGGCAAACGTAACACAAAATAAATGTAAGCAAATATGCTTACAAGCTATATAAGTAAGGGGGGAATAACAAAACAAGAGTTTTGACATCCCCCCCCATATTATTTGGTTCTTTCTGAGTTTTATCGGACAGCAATAACTCTAAATTACAAGCTTTAATACGTATTTTCCTACAGTACAAATATATACTCCTTTCAAAAATTCAGGAAAATATATAATGCCCCTTGTAGGGACTATCCTCTCTAAAATAAGCATTCCTGAAGTGTTATATAATTGAAGAAGGCTACCTTCTAAGCCTTTTGCAATAACAGACATATCAATCGGGTTATAATATGGAGGAAGAGTAATTTCGTTTATCGAATTATTGTTTGTTATATCTATTTCTTCGATATTAATCTCCTCTATAAGAATACAACTCTGTCGGCTCTCCTTAATCGGTGTAACGAGATTAAGCCCAATACAGAATACTCCTTCGGGAACATTGAATTCTGCAGCATAAATACTTTGCTTTATAATATCATTTTCGTCTGATTCACTTGGCAAAATACTCAATTTCTTTTTTTCAATTTGATCTGAAACTAGGTTTGTATTTCCCATAGAAACAATAAGCGTCTCGTTATGAGTGGAACGAACCTTGATGGTTACTTTACATTTCTTCTGTGAACCAAACTGTAATGGTGGCGATATGATCCACTCATTCGTTGTATGTATATCATTAGGAGTTAGCGTAGGATTTATGATATATTCTGCACCGAAAAAGTAGTCTCCCAATATTGCTGCACTAAACCCTTTATTAAAACTCCAAGAATAGTTATCATTATTCGCATCCCATACTCTCCATTTTTGGTCAAACCCATCGTCAAAGGTTTCTTTCAATGGAAGTCTTAGTGCAGAACCAACAATAACCCATTCACTGATTGCTTTACTACTACCATATTTATTCTTTGCTACGACAGTGTAATAGTACCCCCTAAGAACATCTATTTTATCATCTGTAAAAAAGGGTTCGGTTAGATGTTCTGCTATTGGCTTGGAATCGTCATCGTTTCTAAATATACTATAGCTTAACCCTTCGGAAGAAAAGAACCCATTATTTTTCCCTTTTTGGGGAGCTTCCCAACTAATAGATGTTCCCCGACATCCGGATAATGGTTTTATTACAATATTATGTACAGGTTCTGGGGCATCATACCCCACATAACAACTAGCATGATATCGTTCACCTTCTCCTTCACTATTAATAGTGGCCACTTCATAAAAGTATGTGCCTGGGACGTCGATATTATCATCAACGTATTCAACTATATTATCTTCCAAGGAGGCATTTAATTCGCAGACAAACTTATTATTTCTGTATACTTTATAATTAGATAGTTCTGTGAGAGGTTCTCCATTAAACAGTGTAGTAGGTTTTTTCCACTTCAATGTTACACGATTCGCTCCTTCACTATCAGGAATTGCACTAAGTTCACGCACATGACTTGGTGAATGCAAGCCACCCCATGCAAAGGGGATAGACAATCCTACAAGAACCGATTTAGCCCCAATTACACCATGATTTGTAGTAGTTTTTGACTTCAGATTAATTTCTATTAGGTAAGTTTCACTTGTGTCATTACTGGTATTAGAAGCCCAATAAAGAAGCCCCGTTGATAAATCAAAATCCAAACTTTGACTTAAATATAGCTCCCCATAGGGTAGTTGCATAATGGTGGAACAGTTTCCTGTTTCAGAATCTAGAGTGACAAGAATACCTTCTCGCGTAATACCATAGAATACTCCGTCTTTATCTACAGCTAATGCACCAATTGTTTCTTTTAAAGAACACACAACCTTCATGGCACCTGTAGTAGTACTAAACGAAACCAACTTGCTACTCCCCTGCATAAAGATAATGCCATAAAGTGTTTCATTTTTATAGTTGTATGCCATATCTTGTACACGAGCCATTTCGTATCCTTCAGTAGCCCATAACCCGATTTCGTGAAGCTCATTTGTTTGTGTATCATATGCAACAAAATTTGTGGGTGTTGGTGGGGCCGAAGCATTATACTGATAACTACAGCCATATATTATGCCGTGTGCAGCAGCTCCAGCATACAACCCCTTTTGGTTATGAAACGGAAGAACCAGCTGGTTATCTTTTAGATCAGAAAAATTCACAATGGAAAAGCCGTATCCTCCAAGGGTTGCATGATTCCGAAAGTACCCCCAAAAGAAATGAGGAGGTATTCTTATCTCTGTTTTATTTTGCAGAGAGCGATAATTCTTTTTATGGAAACTTGCATCTAGACAATTCGCCTTCATAGGCATAAAAGTTACCAATGCAAGTAAAAGAAAATTAGAAAGTGTAGTTCTCATAGTTGTCTTTGTGTTAAGTTTTCTAGTTCAACAAATTACATTATTATGACTATATGAATTGCTCCATAGCACAATTTATTATCATGTTTTATTTTTCCTGATCATGGGAATAATAGCTATCATTGTGACTTTATAATTCGACTATTCCCTATTATTCCTCCAATTTTTGCAGACACAAAATATATAAACCGTCTCTGAGATGAGATGGATATACTTAACTTATCATGAGGATCCTTTGTTTGGAATAAAGCTTCGTTACTGGTCAAGTCATAAATGTAGATATTTTTTGCTACACCCTCTTTTTTATAGTATGATGGCACATCTGGGATTAAGAATCAGGAAGTATACACTCAACTAAATTGAGGTTGCAGTTAACGAATAACTTTTACGGTTGTATACCCTTCGGCTTTAACGAAAAATACACCCCTATCCCCAAAAGGAATTGTAAGTTGCCCATTCCGTGTGTATCCTTCGTACAACTTTGCACCATTTACATCGAATAGTCGCACCAAACAGTTATCAATTCGATCAGCTAACTCTACGTTTAAGGCATTCCCCTCATCTACTACAATTAATTCTTTTGCTTGCTTTACATTGGTAGTAGCGGTATGTTCTCGCCCTGGATCCTCTAGGAACGAAACTACATAAAAGGTATTCCCCTGTAATAATACATGCGATAGGTAAACAAAAATGTTACGTTCGTTATGGTAGTACGAATCGCTTCCCGTTTCAGGGCTAACCCCTTGGTATCTAAACCCTATTTGCTCAAGTAAGCTACGTAATGGAGCATGATCGCCTATAACATACTGAGGAGAAGTGCAATATACATTGGTTAAGTACCACTCGCCTGTTTTTTCGCCATACTTAGTACTTATTATGGGGAAATCGCTGTTGTCGGTTAGAAAAAAATCGTAGTATTCTTTTTGAGTCACATACGATGAAGGAACAAGCTTAAAGTAACCATCGGTAAAATAAGTATAATGATACTTTGTTGTAAACTTATATATCTACAAACCAAATTTCCATGAGCGACATTCCAAATTTCCCTGAGATTTTAACATTTCATCTTTGAAAAGCTCCAAAGCGAACATTCCAAATTTCCATGAGATTGCGATAGGGGTATAGAAATGCTGGTCGACTGTTAGGTAAATATTAGTTAGAAAATCGAAAGATATCGGTTGATAAATAGGCAAGCTATGGATGATAGTTAAATAAACGTCGGCCGATAGACAGGCAAACAACGGTTGATAATCTGCCACTCGGCAATCTAGAATTCGATAACATCCATGCGTACCCTACAAACGGAACACTCGCCAAAGAGTACTCGGCAATCTACAATTCGATAACACCCATGCATACCCTACAATACACCCACACCAAAGCAAAAATATAGCATCCCTGTTATGCGTCTTATAACACTCTATTGTCAAAGCAATACATAGCACACCCGCACCTTGCTTCTTTTCCATCACACTTATAATGCGCTATTCTAGAAGCAATGGTCAGCTGGCAAAAACTTTATATTACTATAAGTTACAAAACACCATACTCCAACACACCATGCGTACACACCACACCGAGCAAGGCTTCTTCCCATACATCCTTACTACTAATCCTGAACCCGACCCCGAATGCAACATTACAGCAACGTTGTATAAGAATATTGCAATAAAGAGGAAGCAGAACGAAAAGTATGCCTTATATCAAGAACACCTCAAAAAAGCGCAATCTGTACAGAGGACACTTTGCGGAGTAGTTGGTAACAACCAGTACACGCCTACAGTTGTAGCACCTATTCCCGCAGAAGTTGTATCGTTCTTTACAAAACACAAAATACCACTCTCACCATCGCAGGATGGTACATACCATATTAAGGTAAACCAGAAGCAAATCATGCATGCCCTAAGAGATGAAAAAGAGCGACTTGGTAAATCACTTTCAAAGGAAGAGTTAGAGCTATTGCCAAAGGCGATTCAACAAGGGAGAGTATTATTCGATAAAAGCCATCAAAACATCATATTCGCTTACAGGTTACCCAATGATATGTGGGCGAAATTTTGCATACAACCTGAGTACAACGTAAAGGGGTACGAAAAAGAAAACCTGCTTGTAACGGCAGGCGTTGTAGAAGAATGGATTCTATTGGCGAATAAGTATGAAATGATAAAAAAAGAGGGAGAAGATGAGTAAGGGAATCGAACCCTCCATAAATATTCCCCCATTTTGGGGGGAGATATCCATCTACCTATTGATGGCATCCTCATCTTCTCCACCACAAAGGTAGTAAGTATATGTAATATAGGTAGCAACGTGTATTATTGTAAGTAAAAAAAAGGGCAAGCCGTAATGGTTTGCCCTTTGCTGTATATGGTTATGTGTGTGGGGGGGGATTAGCTTTGTTCAAAGGCTACATCGCAAAGCTCGTCCATAAGGCGGAACACGCCATCGAGACCATCGGTTTGGCACTCGTTTTGAAAGCTTGCGAGACGTACTGCTTCGATAAGGCTGTGCATCATGTTTTGCCATTCGTCGGCATTATCGAGTTGATTGTTGAGGCTTATTATTATGCCTCCGTTCTTTTTTACAAGTGTAGGCATGGCATTAGGCGTTTTCAGGGTTATTGTTTTCGGGGAGGAGAAGGAGTTGTTGCTTGAGCAAGCGGTACTGGCTGAGAGCCACGAGCATTTGGGCTACCTTGTACGAAATGTAATTACTTCCGTTAAGGCGAACCACTTCGCCAGGGTAACGGTTGCTTAGGCATTTGCCATCGGCACTGTGGCGTTTAAGCCCCATGCCTTGGTAAATACTGCGCAGGTGGTACCATACTTTGCCTTGGTAGATTATAGGGGTTACCCCGAGTAGCTGTTCGCCTTGGGGTAGAAGGCTCATTGCCTTGAGCCTGAGCTGGCACAACACTTGCTTGACGCCTTTTTTGAATTGCTTGGCAATAGGCTTACGGCTCTGCATCAGCACTTCGTATAAACCGTATTCCGTAAGCATCCATGTTTCTTGAGGTCCTCCATGGGAGTAAACAATCCTTACCCCCTTTTCATCATCGTCTACCCCTTCGAGCATCATTTTGTGATTCGAGTGTTCGAGGATTTCGGCTACATCTTTAGCTTTGAATAGGGGTTCATCGGCAGAGCCGTATACTTGGAACTGCTGTCCGCACAGTTCGGTTTGTTTTAGGACTTCAATGGTTTGTTCCATCATGATAAAAAAGAAAAGCACCCGCCTTTCCTGTTGCTTAACCAATCGGAGATTGAATTTGTGCGCCATTACAGCTAACACACAGGGGTACGGGTACCTTTATTTTCTGTTTGAATTTCGAAGAAGCATGCCCTCTTAAAAAAGAGCGAAGCCCCCGTAATCCAGTGGTTATTATTTGTTGGATCGAGAGCCTGTTACATGCCCTCCAATCAGTTAAGCGGTAGCAAAGGTAAGTAAAGTATTTGAATTATCCGCCAAAATGAACACACAGCGAGGGGAAAAGAGGGCAAAGCCTGCTCAAAAAGCGTTACCTTTGTGGCACAAGAAAGGGCTTTAAGCAGATTCTCCTACGTGGATTGTAGTTCCACGTCGAGAATTTAGCTTATTGCCCTTTCACTGTTTCCATACCATCAGATATGCTATATAGAGAAGAAACTCCGTTAAGATCCTCCAGCACAATAAGTGTGCTTACCACATTGTTTATTGTTACTGCATAAAGGTGTGTTGCCTTAATCCTTTCTAACTTGTCGCTCTTCGGTTTAACCACACCTAAGTATTTGGCGAATAGTGATGCGCTTCTCGAGGATGGGCTTCGCCATCACAACGTCT
>JASBZJ010000068.1 GCA_029983495.1 Porphyromonas sp. | reverse complement strand
TAAAGCTATTGCTTTGTATAATTGGAAGATAGCCAAGCACAACATAATCAGTAAAATAATCACACCAGCCTTTAAGGGTATAGCTGGGTGGAATTACCCCATATGATTTTAGCACTTGTTCCTTAGCTTTTTCGATATCGCTTTTTCGAAAACCATGCTTTGCTAAGTTAGTGAGTACCGTGGCTAAACGTTGAACTGCATCAATAATACCAGATTCGGTTAACGCAAAAAGAGAAAAAACAAGGTGATCGGTACCCATAAGGTACCAATCCTTCGATACGGAATATTTTAACCCCTTACCATTGAAGTACGATTCGATAAGGTTGATAAGTATTTTACAGTTTGCATTTTGGGCGTGTGTTGAAGTACTGTTGGGAAGGCTGGCGGGTAGGGGTACAATCAGTTCTATTATGGGGTGTGGGGTGTAACTATCGGTTGTAGAGTTTATTGTAATACCCTTATTGTAATGTAGTGGCAAAATAAAATTATGTTTGGAAGGCTTGCCCTTATCTATGGGGGAGAGAATAGTGTGAATACTTTTTTCTACTTGATGCACATTTATGTCGCCAACAATAATAAGCGTTGCATGCTGAGGTGTATACCACTGTTTATAGAATTGTTGAAGTGCTTTAGGTGTAATATGGCGAATATCGTATTCTCGTCCTAGGGGAATATGGTGAGCTTCGGCGCCAATACCTATTTTTAGTTTGTGAAAAGGGTCATTAAACTGGTAATTTCGTAACTCCTCGAGTATAATGTTTCGTTCCTTTTCAATATCGGTTTCATCTAACGTTAATCCGCATATCCATTGCTCAACAATATTAAGGGTTGAATCGATAATATTTTCATTTGGCAAATGGGCAGGTATTGTAAGTATGTATTGCGTTCGGTCGTAGCCTGTAAGAGCGTTTATATCGCGCCCGTAGCGCAATCCACACTTTTCGAAGTATGAAATAATGCTTCGATTGGGATATTTTTTTGTGCCTTTAAAGGCCATATGTTCAATAAAATGAGCAGCACCCGCTTGACCAGGTATTTGCTCGTTAACCGAACCAACAGTCATAACTAAACGTACTTCGGCACAAGCTGGGGTTTGTTGGGTAGGCAGTAATATGTATCGCATACCATTAGAAAGCGTTCCTACCTTTGTATAAGGGGGGAACGCTTCCTGAGCATAAATAAACGTTGAGTTACTTACCCATAGTAGTATGCAACACGCAAAAACAAGCCTTAAAGTTTGCTTGGTCATTTTGCAGGATGCATTTGGTAGGTTACAAAAATTTGGGTGTATCCGCTTGAATTGGTATGGTCGAAACCGAATTGAAAGGAAATCTCGCCTTTCGAAAAGTCGTATATGGCTTTAGGTGCTATAAATGTATTATTATTGAATTCGTCCTTATCGATATTGCTTGTAAAAAGATAATCCTGTGGAGCAAGGCTACCTCCGCTTAGTAAGATATCCTTAAGGGCATATCCTGTTTTTGCATCGCCTTCAATAACTTCAACAACGGTATTGGGGTCCATTTTCGCTAATTTATTCCAAAGGGAGTAATTATACTCAAACGGTACTGCCATAATGGCATCACTCTCATCGCTACTTGTAGAGGGGAGTTTTTTTCCAATAAAAGCGATTTTGCCATTATCGAGCTTAAGATTGTCGAGCATTGCATTAAATGTTTCCTTTGATGTTACATCAAAGATCCCTTTACTTGTAGGAGTATAGCCTAACAGCTTCATTATGGCAATGGGGTATGGTTGGGCGTACCAAGCTTCGTTTACATCCTCGGTAGTTTCCTTTCGAAGTGTTTCGAATAAAAAATCATCAAGCCCTAAGGGATTGGTTACCATTTTTATGATGGGGTCAGTAGCGGTAGCATTGTTACTTAGCGTAACAAAACTGGTAAAATCGAATGTTCGGCCGGTGAGACTATTACCATTAAAGGCTTCATCACCCGAAGGGAATTTAATGGTAACATGCCCTTTTAGCTTACCAAGTACCCTATATAGGTCGATTCCTAAATTTTCCTTGTATCCTTTGATAAACTGTTTTTGTTGCTCAGTTAAATCGGGTAGTTCAACATTAGGTTTTACATGTATACTCCATTCTTTTTGTAACACAATATGTGGGTTGCTAAATTCGCCGGCTTTAAGGGTTACTGTTTGGGTTTCGGTAATAACATCTGCCTTATTTATGGCAACTTTAAAACTGCCAGTTTTTGTGCCAGCCTTTAGTGTAAGAGGGCATCCTTCGAGGCGTAAAAGGTTATTATCGTTCCCAACAAGAACAAAATTGAGGGTTACATCTTCCTTAGGGGTGTAGGCTAGCAACACATCGAATTGAATAGGCGTGGTATTATCGTTGGTAATTGATACCGAGCCATCGGAACTACCTTGTACACTTAACTGTAGGTAATTATTTGTTTCGGGTTCTACTTTGGGTTTGTTACATGCGCTAAAAATAGCCATTACTAACGTAATGAGTAGTAGCTGATAGTTACGGTTTTGTAGCATAATAAGATTTGTATTACAGTGTAAATTATAGTATTATTCGTTTAGTTACTTCGTAGGCCAGCCGGGGTTCTGGCTGATATTA
The DNA here is from genome assembly GCA_029983495.1 of Porphyromonas sp. Taxonomy (GTDB): domain Bacteria; phylum Bacteroidota; class Bacteroidia; order Bacteroidales; family Porphyromonadaceae; genus Porphyromonas. Next base: position 7,038 of record JASBZJ010000068.1, on the reverse strand, counting down.
TGGTTGTAACGCATTTCCGATGGGGGTATAGGTAAAGTCCATCGGTAATCGTTTGGCTCAATATTATTTTGTACGCTTTTACCCCAGGTACTCCACCGCTTAAGGGAGTACTTATGTATACGCTTTAAATCAAAGTAAGTTACTCCTTCTCCAATAAATTCCTTTTGTTTTTCCGCTAATATAGCATCAATTAAAGCCTCCTCTTGTATCGTTTCGGGTAAAGTGTTGCATTGGTATTCGGATAAAAGACTATTTACAATGCTAACAGCTTTTTTTATATTATTGGGTGTTCGTGCATAGGCTTCAGCAGCTACAAAAATCATTTTCTGGTAACGCATCATGTCTATGTATGAACTTTTTGCCTCGGTTTTGTTTTGTGCATTGTATTTTCCCAAAAGAAAATAGGCTACATCCTTTTCGCTCCAATTAAGAGTATAAACCTCTTTCCGAATATCGTTATTTGCCCAAATTACATTTGGAGCAAGGGCAAAGTAATCTCCCTCCTTAGCATCGTATTCAATTCCTGTATAGTATGGGGTAAGCTGATGAAAGGCGAATATTCGGGTAGGGGAGGAATACCCGCTCCACAGCGAGCGAATACCATCTTTATTGAAGTATTCTTTTTTCGATTCTTCTAATACTTGCTCGGCATATTGGGAGGCTTGTGTGTATTCCCCTTTATAAAGCATTAATTCAGCCAATAAGTATTTTGTAGCCGTACGTGATAACCATCCATTTTGTTTCGGGGTATTATTTATTCGTTCAGCTCGCTTAAGCCAGGTTTCGATTGAATCGGTACAAGTACGAACTGTGCTTCGTTTGGCTTCCTCAACCCCTATGCGAGTTTTTATTATAATTCCATCGGCATCGGGCGAAAGGTCGTAAGCCGGAGCGAATAACTTAAGTAGGTTAAAGTAACACATCGCCCTAAGAGTATTGGTTTCGGCAACAATTGCTTCGAGCTGATCGGTTTCGACTTTGCTATGTTTTTGCACTTTTTCAGTACGTTCAAGAAGTACATCACAAAGGGCAATGGTATGGTAATAACCAAGCCATGCCTCTTCTGCGAATCGGGTTAATGTACTTTCCTGCCAACGATAAAAATTGAGTTGATCGATATTTTTTACAGCGTTGGGTGTAGGGCAAAAATCTGTTCCAAGAACCGAAAGTTCATATTCGTAATGGGGATAACTTTCGTAGGCCGACGCTAGTAACGAACGTGCAGAAGATACCGAGTTTATTGCGTCAGGGTCGGTGTATAAATCAGGTGGAGGTGTGTTTAGACCGCAACTTGTAAAGAACAAGCTTAAACCTATTATAGCAGTAGCCAGCTTAGAGGCAAAACGGAATATAACCATAGACGCTAATTGGTTAAAAAGTAAGGTTAATACTAAACGAAATTACGGGTTGCATAGTTCCCGCAAGGGTTCCACTTTCAGGGTCGCTTTCCTTATAGCTTGTCCAAGTAAATAAATTTGAGGCTTGCAAAGCCAAATTAGCATACTGAACATAAGGGATATGTTTACTTAGCCACGAAGGAGATAGGCGATAACGAACCGATAACATCGAAAGTTTGAGGTAATCGCTTTTGCCAATGGTTAGCGAGTTTGCAAAGCGCGAAAGATTATCTTCGGCTGTTGATGATGTATAATACGGAGTAGGGTACACTTTACCTTCGTCGCCAACATTAAACCACATTTTTTCGGTTTGGTGGGCAACGGCATTTTTATTGGCATTATCCTTGTTCCGTACATAACGATAGCTAAAGGGATGAATACCACCGATGGTATAGTAAAAGTCAGTAGCAATTTCGAGTGCCTTGTACGAAAGCGATAACGAAACCGACCCATTGCAGGGAGGTGTTAAATGCCCAAGAGCTACAACATCTTCGCGTTTAACTACTTCAGTGGCTTGCTTCTCTTCTCCGTTAGGGAGCAAAAAGGTGTAGTACCCAGTTAGTGGGTTTATACCAATCGCATGCGAACCATACAACATATCGTAAGGGTACCCCACTTGATAATCGGGCATTAAGGCATCATCGGAAGTATATATTCTATCGGTATTATAAAGATCAACAACTTTGTTACGGTTATAGGCAAAATGCGAGCCTATTGATAACAGCCAATCCGGAGTTTCGATAACTTGAATATTAACAGCAACTTCGATGCCAGAGTTCTGTAATACCCCTATATTCCTAGTTAAGCTAGTAAACCCCGTTGATGCAGGAATGGGAACTTCGAGCAACGCTTGTTCGGTAGTACGCATATACCATCCACAATCGAGCGAAACCCATTTAAAGAACCCAATGGAAGCTCCAACATCAATTGATTTTGTTTGTTCGGGTTTTAGATCCAAGTTATATAAGCTTTGTAGTTCAATAGGACGAATTCCTTCATAGCCTGTAGAGCCGAATGCAAATGTAGCCAGTGTGGCTGAAGGCGAAATGCCATTTAAATTAGCCGTATAACCATACGAAGCTTTTAGGTTAAGCCTTGTGAGTATTTTATTCTCTTTTAGAATAGCGTATTGTGTTGGAGTCCATCCTCCACCAACAGCCCATGCCATATTCCAACGTTTTTCGCGAGGTAGAACCGATGAGGCATCCCATTTACAGGTAGCATATAAATCATAAGTTTCGTTGTAGGTATAGCCCATTACCACACCTATGCCTATTTGTGCGTTACGGTCGCGAGGGCTGAACACATAGGGATGGCGATTGCCTTGGATCGCCTGGTTGATAGCTGAAGCGGAGTTTAATATTCCAACACCATAACCACGCATCAGTACTCCATCGAGGTTATAATAGTACCAGTCTGTATTGGCTCCGAATGTTACATCGTGGTTCTTGTTAAACACCTTGTGGTATGTGGCTCGTATGTTTGTGGTAAGGTTGGTAACAACGTTTTTACCTTTACTATATATACCTCGTTCGGTTTGAGGTATTCCGCTATGGGTTTCAGAATAAGCCGTAGCGGGGGTAAATTGAGTTTGTTCAGCCAATAAAAGCGAAAGCCCTGCCGACGCTGATAAATCTAGCCCTTCAATAGGGGTTAGGTTTACGCTCGACGATAAATTTAAGTCCTTGTTTTGTCCATCCGCACTAAATTGATGAAGAAGGTCGTTAAAAGTTTGACCTGGGTAGGAATACAATTTCCCTTTGCGCGTTTCATAGGGATTGAGGTCGTAAATAAGCGAAGTCGGGTCGAAGCTAGTACCTACAGGTGTATTTGTATGTGATAACCCCGAGTTTATACTTAAAAGAAGGTATCCCCATTGGGCAAGTTTTTGGTCGAGATTTAAACGAACCCCCATGCGATATTCTTCATTCCCTGGTATTCGCCCCCCCTGTTTGGTATAGTTCGTACTAAGGTAATATGAAGTATTTTCGTTGCCCCCACGAACGCTAAGGTTATATTGCTGGTATAGGTTGGTATGCAACAGTTCTTTAAACCAATCGGTATTGATATTTCGTAAAGAATCGAGTTTAGTAGCCCCCTCGGCAATTAATTGTTCTAAATCGGGACTTGTGGGGAAATACTTTTTATAATAGTCTGCACTGTAACGATATCCAGGTGCAGCCTCGTTACGTAATAGACGTTCGAGCTCGAGTATTTCATTGGTTTGCATCATTGCTATACCTCTTCGCCCACGAGTTGTAACACCAAAGTTCATACTGTAGGTTACCGAAGGGCTACCCGTTACCCCACGCTGCGAAGTAATTTCCAATACTCCATTAGCAGCTCGAACTCCATAAAGGGCGGTTGCTGCAGCATTCTTTAAAACCTTTATATCCTTTATATCGGTGGGGTTTAAGTTATAAAAAGCTTCAGGGGTTATTATTTGTCCATCCAACACATATAAAGGTGCATTTGTTGAGTTACCGCGACGTAGCGACGAGTTACCACGAATTCGAATTACTGGAGGCGTGCCCAACTCGCCCATATTAGCTACCACAAGGCCTGGTAAAGCTCCTTGTAAAGCAAGCCCGAGGTTTATCATAGGCTTTTGTTCCACCCGCTTCATATCTACGGTTTGCACTACACCCGCTTTTGCCCTTATGTCGATTTCGTTAATATTGGCTTTGGCCTGTACTGTAACTTCCGAAAGCATTTGTTCGTCCTCGCTTAATGTAATAACAATTTCCTTTTCCCCTTTGTAGGTAATAGTTTTGCTTTTCTTTCCTATAAACGAAAAAACAAGCTTAGCATTTACAGGAACATTGTATAGGCAGAACATCCCATTACTATCGGTAGTGGTACCTTGCTGTGTACCTTTTATACGGATAGTTACGGCTGGTAATGGTTGCTTGGTTTCGTCGTAAACTGTTCCGATAAGTTTACTTGTATATTGAACCTGAGCAAGTAGCGACGATTGAAGAGGCGAAGATAGAAAGGAAAAAATGAAGAGAAGGAGAGTAATTGTTCGATGTAGAGAACGCAACATAACTAGATAAGTAACTTTCGCCAACAAAGTTAATTTAAACCTCGTAATGCTACACTAGCTAAAAGTAGGTATTACAGTTAAACGCCTGTATATATAGCAAAAAAAGGACTCAGTTAACTGAGCCCCTTTTTTTGATTAAAGCTATTGGTATCGGTCCATAACCGACTTGTTATTACTTCGTTTTTGGTCCCGCAGCAACAAGTGCCTTACCTGTTTCGTTTGTAGTGAACTTTTCGAAGTTCTTTTGGAAACGATTTGCCAAGTCGACAGCCTTTTCTTCCCATTCTTTAGCATCTTTATAGGTATCGCGAGGATCCAAAATTGAGCTATCAACACCAGGAAGCTCGGTAGGCACTTCGAAGTTGAAGTATGGAATGCGTTTTGTTGGAGCTTTATCAATACTTCCATCAAGAATAGCATCGATAATACCACGTGTATCTTTAATAGAAATACGTTTACCAGTGCCATTCCACCCTGTATTTACTAAATAGGCCTTTGCCCCACTTGCCTTCATACGTTTAACAAGTTCCTCGCCATACTTTGTTGGGTGTAACGATAAGAATGCCGCTCCGAAGCAAGCCGAGAAGGTGGGTGTAGGTTCGGTAATACCACGTTCGGTTCCCGCTAGTTTGGCTGTAAAGCCACTAAGGAAGTAGTACTGGGTTTGTTCAGGGTCGAGTATCGAAACTGGAGGAAGAACACCGAATGCATCTGCCGAAAGGAAGATAACTTTATTTGCATGACCAGCTTTCGAAATCGGCTTTACGATATTATCGATGTGGTAAATAGGATACGAAACGCGTGTATTTTCAGTTACACTCTTATCGGTAAAGTCTATTTTACCATCTTTATCAACAGTAACGTTTTCTAGTAAAGCATCACGACGAATTGCATTGTAAATATCAGGCTCGTTCTCTTTCGAGAGGTTTATAACTTTTGCATAGCAACCGCCTTCGTAGTTAAACACACCATCATCGTCCCAGCCGTGTTCGTCGTCGCCAATAAGCTTACGCTTAGGATCGGTTGAAAGGGTTGTTTTTCCTGTACCGCTAAGACCAAAGAAAATAGCCGTTTCCTTACCATCTTGGCTTGTATTTGCCGAACAGTGCATCGAGGCGATACCACGAAGTGGGTTTAGGTAGTTCATGTATGAGAACATACCTTTTTTCATTTCACCTCCATACCATGTGTTCAATATTATTTGCATCTTTTCCGTAAGGTTAAATGCAATGCAAGTTTCGCTGTTAATGCCAAGTTCGCTAAAGTTTTCTACCTTAGCTTTCGAAGCATTTACTACTACAAAATCGGGTTCACCATAACTTGCAAGTTCTTCCTCGGTTGGGCGGATGAACATGTTTTTCACAAAGTGAGCTTGCCAAGCCACTTCCATTATAAAGCGAACTTTTAAGCGGGTATTTTCGTTTGCTCCGCAAAAAGTATCCATTACAAAAAGGCGTTTATTTTTGAGGCTATCAATAGCAAGCTTTTTAAGTACCTTCCACGATTCCTGCGAAAGGGGTTTGTTATCGTTCTTGTATTCATCTGAAGTCCACCACATCGTATTGCGTGTGGTATCGTCCATCACAATAAACTTATCCTTAGGAGAGCGGCCCGTATATACACCAGTCATAACGTTAACCGCACCCAATTCGGTAAGCTGTCCCTTTTCGTAACCTTCGAGGTTCTCCTTCATTTCTTCGTCGAAAAGAACTTCGTAACTGGGGTTATAGAGTATTTCGGTAGTTCCAGTAATACCGTACTTTGTTAAATCGGGTGTTTTCATCATTCTATAATCATTAATTATTTGTTTTGCACTTATTTATTCTTTGTAAATGTAGCTTTACGCATGTCACCACATTGTTTAAAAGCGAGGTGAAAGTTAAAGCATTGCGATAAATCATGAGGTGTTTGACCCGCATTGCCTAGAGCCAAATATTCGCGAAGTAGCGGTCGGTAGTCGGGGTGAGCGCAATTTTCAATAATTGCCTCAGCACGTTCGCGTGGAGAAAGACCTCGAAGATCAGCAACCCCTTGTTCGGTAACAACAATTTTTACCGAGTGCTCGCTGTGGTCATGATGGCTAACCATAGGTACAATAGCACTTATTAGTCCTCCTTTTGTTGTAGATGGACAAGTAAATATCGAAAGGAATCCATTACGAGTAAAATCACCCGATCCACCTATACCATTCATCATGCGATTCCCAAATAGGTGCGTAGAGTTAACATTCCCCCACAAATCAACTTCTAGAGCGGTATTTATAGTAATAACACCTAAGCGACGTACAATTTCGGGGCTGTTACTGAGTTCCTGTGGGCGTAACATTAGCTTATCTTTAAAGAAATCCCAGTTCTCGTATATGCGAGCCAAAACATCCTGACTAACGGTAAGTGAGCAACCACTGGCAAACTTAACTTTCCCGACTTCCATTAAGCCAATCACTGCATCTTGGATAACTTCAGTATAAACTTCAAAAGGTGGCATTTTGGGGTTTCGACCTAATGCTCCAAGAACTGCATTTGCTATATTGCCTACCCCGCTTTGTAGCGGGAAAAGCCCTTCGGGCATACGTCCACTATGTAGCTCCTTTATCAA
>JASBZJ010000067.1 GCA_029983495.1 Porphyromonas sp. | reverse complement strand
GGGGCTAAACTCATACTCCTTATTTTTCAAAGGTCTCCAATAGTTATATCATCACCACCCGCTTCGAGGGTAAACTCGCCATCGTGCATCTCATCGCCATTACCAACAGTATTAATTGGAATGATTGTGCTTAATTCAAACTTTCCATTCTTTAAATCGGATATTTTTATGGGGTCGCTAGCATAACGAAGTGCATAACGATGTACAAAGCCTTTGGGGTCGCGGTTTGAGATATTTTGCTGATTGCGCGATTGAATTTTATCTTGTGTAACAAGGAAGGTTACATATATTCCACGAGAATCATCAATTGCTTTCGAAACCTCTCCATTTACTTTCACTGTCATTTTCTTAGTTGCAGCATCGTACTCCTTGGTAAGCGTAATACGACCAAATGCAGGGTTCAAAAACAGCGTGTTATTCATGGCTGGCTTATAGTTTACACCACGTACTACACTGCCAATTACTAAAGGTTCATTGTCGTTAGCATGCTTAATAAACTTGTTAGTTGTACGGTCAATCATCATAGCAGGGAAGAAAGAACCATTTACATAGAAATCATTAATATCCTTAGCGTATTGCGTAGTGAGGAAGTCTGGGGTATGGAAAACTGAGTGGTGCGACACCACAACCGAACGTTTACGAATATCATCTAGATCCTTGCTTAACTCGCCATCGCGAAAATCTTTAAAGAAACTCTCGTCGACTTCAGGGCAATTCGGGCAGTTTTCGCTAGTAATAAGTTCTATTAGTGAGGTACGAGGGTAAACATCTGCAATATCAACAACTGAAATTGGTTGCGAAAGCGAACTTGGAGTTGCAAGGGTAACATCGTTTACAGCTACTAAGCTTACGGTAAGGTTCATTTTACCCGTATAGGCACTTACATCGATATCATCAATTACTAATGATTTCGATTTCCCTGCGGCAATAGCTTGTGCTGGAGCAAGTTCTTTCGTTATCTTTTTATCCCCAAAAGCAATTTCGAACTTTGCTTTTTTAATAGCTTCGGTGCCTAAGTTATTTAATACCACCGTCATATTTGCCTTCCACTTAGGCTTGTAATAAACATCCTTGGCCTCGAGCGAAAGTAATTCACCCCGGTTGGCTTGTTCGGGTGTTAATTTCTTAGGCTTTATAATAAGCTGTAACAACAGTGGGAAGCAGTCGTTTTCGTCGAATGGCATATAACGCATAAACTTCGACTCTTGTCCATATGTGTTGAGCGAATAAAGGGCAACCTCAGGATTCTTCCCTTTTGTACTTCTGTCGGGGTGCAAAAGAAAACCTAAACCAGCACCACTATCCATCAGATCAATACCCGCGGTTAATACATCGTTCTCCTTAATTTCATAGGGTTTGTCGAACATGAGTGTATTCCAACCATCAACAAGTTTTCCCGTGGGAGTTTTAACATCAAAAATTGTTTCAGGCACTTCGTTTTCGTTTTTGAAAGTGCGCAACTTATGAGTAATAAATATAAAGGGAATCTGGGGATTCCATGCAACAGGCTCGAAAACAAAATTAGGCTGACGCGAAGCAGCAAGTGCCACGCGAACACCAACTATTTCGGCTCCGGTATAATCCTTTAGCATTTCGCCTTTAAAAGTGGCGGCGGCCGCCATTTCTAATTGAGCCTGACTGCTATTAGAGGGAAAAGCTCGGTCGTAAAACGGTGCAACATAGTTTCCATAACCAACATAAATGTATTGATCGGAGGTTGAAGGATCTTCGTTTTTATCGAAATATACAGGCTTCGAATAAAGCGAGCGTTCAAAAGCATCGAAACTATGAAGCGATGATTTTTGAGAATAACTCATTCTATAAGCAATACGTTCGCCATCAGCTTTTGCCTTTTCGTTATCGAGTGCAATTGGATTAAGCCCTTCCGAAACATTAAAGTAATAATTCATTTTATGAGGTTCGTTCGCTAAACGCTCATCGTGTTCGGTAACATCATAATCGATTTCATACCGTCCTGTTCCGCGGAAAGCTCTATCGCCCTTCTTAAGGAGCTGGGTAACTTTTATGCCCTCAACAACTTCTACACTACCCCTGGCTTTTAAAGCCAAAACAAGCATGTGGCACCACGAACCATTTTTCATTTTATAGGAAAATGTATGAACCTCACCATCGTTTGGCACTGCTAAGCGTTTAATATTGTCATTACTGACAGCTTTATTAGGGTCTTGCAACTCCTCGCCATAGGCAAAGAATTCCAAGCTAGCCTCCTTATTACTCGCATTACGCAGTTTAAAGGTTACCGTAAACTCACCCTTATTATTTGAAAGATCCATTAAAGGCGATTGAATCCGTGCCAATGCCCCAATCATCTCTTCGGGTATCTCCGTAGCTATATCTTTCGTATCGATAGTAACCCCTTTTTCTGTATAATAACAACTCAGCCCCATCCAGTTTGGTTGCGAGAACGCTTCATCCAGCCAACCAGGTAGCGTGGTAGCTTTCGATACCGCCTTGCCAACTTTATCGCCTGTTGAACCTTTTATTACTGGAGAAGCAATAGCATATTCTCCATCCTTAGTGGCTTCAATTTCGCGCGTTGTTATAAGCTTGAATACAATGGGTTCAGTTTTACTATCCCATGGGAAACGAACATTTCGCCAATGGGCACGAAAAGAAGTAGAAGTAACATTCTGAGGCTCTAGCACCTCGGGGGGATTTAACGAGAACATTACTTTAGTTAAAGCCAAAAGTAGGTAACTTTGTAATCTGCAAAACAAGGAATTAACCATGAAGTATACTTACGATATAATTGTTGTTGGAGCAGGACACGCCGGTTGCGAAGCAGCTACAGTTGCAGCTACACTAGGGGCGAAAGTACTACTTATAACGCTCGACATGAACAACATTACTCAACTAAGCTGCAACCCCGCAATGGGAGGAATAGCTAAAGGTCAAATCGTGCGCGAAATAGATGCACTTGGCGGTAGAAGTGCCATCATTACCGATGATTGCACGATTCAGTTCCGTATGCTGAACCGAAGTAAAGGACCCGCGATGTGGAGTCCACGAGCACAATTGGACAGAATGGCGTTTGTACAACGGTGGATTCGCGAACTACAAACCATTCCCAACCTCGACATAAAACAAGATGTGGTTAGTGGTTTAATAATTGAAAATGGTACTGTAAAGGGTGTTACTTCGCAGTTATGGGGTAATATATATGCACCACGTGTTATTATCACCGTAGGGACATTCCTTAATGGTATGCTTCACTTTGGCTCATTAATGATTGAAGGTGGAAGAATCTCGGAAAAAGCTACACACGGAATTACTGAACAGTTGGCTCAGTATGGAGTAAAAACAGGAAGGATGAAAACAGGTACTCCTCCCCGAATTTCTGGGAAAAGTGTAGATTTTACCCTAACTACTGAGCAACCAGGCGACGAAGACTTCAACGCTTTTAGCTTCCTAACTCAAACACCCAATAAACTCAAAAAACGCTCATGCTACATACTGTACACAAACGAAGAATGCCATACCACATTGCGTAACGCAATGGATTTGGCTCCCATATACAATGGACAAATAAAAAGTATTGGCCCCCGTTACTGCCCCAGTATAGAATCAAAAATCGTAACCTTTGCCGACAAAACTCGACACCAACTTTTTCTTGAACCAGAAGGAGAACATTCCGATGAATTCTATCTTAATGGTTTTTCCTCCTCTCTACCTTTAGAAGTTCAACTTAGCGCACTTCGAACAATTCCTGCGCTAAAAAACGTAGAGATATTCCGACCTGGCTATGCTATAGAATACGACTTTTTCGACCCGACCCAACTAAAACCCACACTCGAAAGCATGGTAATAAAAAACCTTTACCTGGCTGGGCAAATTAATGGGACCACGGGCTACGAAGAAGCCGCAGGACAAGGTATTATGGCAGGTATAAATGCTACGCTTTCGCTTAACGGAACCAGTAACAACCTTATCTTACTTCGCGACGAAGCTTACATTGGGGTTCTTATTGACGACCTTATCACAAAAGGCATCGATGAACCCTACCGAATGTTCACTTCTCGAGCTGAATATCGAACTTTACTTCGGCAGGACAGCACAGACGAACGGCTAACGCCAATTGCTATTAAACTGGGTATAGCCTCCAGCGTTCGCACAAAAGCATTCGAAAATAAATGCTCAGCAAAAGAGCAACTTATGCAATACATCACAAATTACTCGGTAAAGCCTAACGAAATAAACAATCTACTCCAATCAATTGGCGAAAACCCAATCCAACAAGGGGTAAAACTTCGCAGTATTTTACTCCGACCCAATCTATCGATAACAAAACTAATCAAACAGATTCCACCCCTTGCCCAGTTCATCAATACCCTACCCTACCAAGAAACGGACATGCTAGAAGCCGTGGAAGTAAAACTTAAATACGAAGGCTATATTGAACGAGAAAGATTAGAAGCTGAAAAACTTCGGCGATTGGAACACCTAAAACTCGGCAATAGGTTTAATTATCTAGAACTGGACAATATCTCGATTGAATCGAGACAAAAGCTCGACCGAATTCGCCCAGAGACTCTCGGGCAAGCAAGCCGTATCCCAGGTGTATCTCCACACGATATTAGCGTTCTTATGCTTTTAGCTAGCGGGCCGTCCGTTTCACGTGAAAAGTAATCTTTAGTTTTCTTCACCTAATGACTCGCGAAGAAATCATAAAACTAATACCCACAATTCCTGAAAGCCCAGGATGCTATCAATACTTCAATCGAGATGGCGAAGTAATATATGTAGGGAAAGCAATAAACCTAAGGCGAAGAGTCGCCTCGTATTTTAACAAAGAACACATCGACACAAAAACAAGGAAACTAGTAGCAAGCATTTACGACCTCAAATACTATGTTGTAGAAAACGAATCTGACGCATTGCTTCTCGAAAATAATCTAATAAAAACCTACTCCCCAAAATATAACATTTTACTAAAAGATGGAAGTAGCTATCCGTATATAGCAATAACTCGCGAGGAATATCCAAAAATTATCCTCACCCGGAATGCAGACAAAAGGAAACAGCGACTATACGGACCGTTTACCGACGTTCATCTAGCAAAAAAGATCCTTTACATGATTCGAGGAATCTTCTTTATTAGAACATGCAATCTTCCGCTAACACAAGAAAAAATCGAAAAAGGCAAATTCAGCACATGCCTACAGTACCACATAAAAAAATGCAAAGCCCCTTGTGCAAATTACATATCTAGAGAAGAATATCGCATTCTAGTACAAGAGGCAGAAGAGGTAATAAAAGGGAACATTAAAGAGCTAACAGAGAAAGAAGAGCAACTAATGCTTCAAGAATCCGAAAATCTAAGATTCGAACTAGCCGCACAACATAAAGCAAAAATAGAAATGCTTGCACACTATCGCTCAAAACATAGCGTAGCACAACCAAGCATAGGCAACTTAACAGTTTTTGGATTCATTGATTCTGCAACAACTCTATGCATGTGTATGCTGCAAGTACGCGAAGGCTCTATAATAAGAATAATAACAGATGCGTGGAAAAAGACCATTGCAGATGAAATAGACGAGTTAGCAGCCTCCATTATTACAGACATACTCGAAAAATATCCTTTTAACTCCGAAGAGATTCTAGTATCTATACCCATCCCATGGAATACAGCAGGTAAAAATCACACAAAAATCGCAACTCCACAACGCGGAGAAAAGAAAGTTCTTGTTAATATTGCCGTTAAAAACGCCGAGAAATTTCTAAAAGACCGCGAAAGCCGCGAAGAAAAATTAAACCCCGAACAACGAGCAACGAAGCTTCTAACTACGATGATGAAGGATCTAAACCTTCCTAAACCACCTCGTCACATAGACTGCTTTGATAACAGCAATATACAAGGAACAAATCCCGTTGCCGCATGCGTAGTATTCATTAATGGGAAACCAGCGAAACAAGAATACCGAAAGTTTCACGTGAAAACAGTTGTTGGTGCGAATGATTATGCATCAATGAAGGAAATAGTAACAAGGAGATACGAACGACTAATCGAAGCGAACGCCCCCCTACCGGATCTCATTGTTATAGATGGAGGAAAGGGGCAATTACATTTTGCATGCGAAGCCCTCAAGGCTCTAAACCTACTAGGTAAAATACCCATAATTGCACTGGCTGAACGACTAGAAGAAATCTACTTCCCTGGTGAACATGAATCACACTATCTAAAACGGAATAGCGAAACTCTTAACGTACTAAGGCATATTCGCGACGAGGCACACCGCTTTGGAATAACATTCCACCGACAATTGCGTAGCAAGAAGCAAATAAAAAGCGAACTAGACGAAATACCCGGTGTAGGCGACAAAACAAAAAGCAAACTATTAAAACACTTCGGGAGCACAGCCGAAGTAAAACGAGCAAAAAAAAGAGAATTAGAAGAGCTATTAGGAACAAAAAGAGGAAAACAAATATACGAGTATCTACATGCAAAGGACGTAATAAATAACTTGATTACACAAATACCAGAATAAAAAGTAAAGCGACTAAATATAAAATCATGAAAGCTGTAATCCAACGTGTTGCTAAAGCTTCCGTAACGATAAATAACAGTACACACGCAAGTATAGAAAAGGGAATAGTAGTGCTACTGGGAATAGCAAATAACGATAGCGAGAACGAAATCAATTACATTATAAAGAAAATAATAAATCTCCGAATTTTCGATGACAACCTAGGGATAATGAATCGCTCCCTTAACGATATAGCAGCCGAAGTGCTTGTAATAAGTCAATTCACACTAATGGCACGCACAAAAAAAGGGAATCGACCAAGTTATATTGATGCAGCTCCAGCCGATATAAGCAAACCTATATATACGCAATTTGTAACTAAATTAATCGACACAATAGGAAAAGAAAGAGTTAAGGAAGGACAATTTGGTGCAGATATGCAAGTATCATTAGTAAATGACGGACCTGTTACAATTATTATCAATACAAACGACAACCAACAAGAGCAATGACAATAAGCGAACTACAGGAAAAAGTAGATAACTGGATTAAACAGTTTGGGGTAAGATACTTTGATATCCTAACAAATATGGCTATTTTAGCGGAAGAAACAGGCGAAGTAGCAAGAATAATAGCTCGCGGATGGGGCGAACAAAGCTTTAAAAATAGTGAGCTACCCCAAGCAGACAACGGGAAAAATATTGACGAAAAAAGCTTTGCAAAAGGAGAACTAGCAAATGAACTAGCTGACGTTCTTTGGGTTGTAACTTGCATTGCAAATCAAACAGACATAAACCTCGAAGATGCGATTCAAAAAAGTTTCGCAAAGAAAACCATGCGCGATAATAACCGACATAGTAATAACCCTAAACTAAAGTAAGTATATGGAAAATCCACAGAAAAAACCGGTAACGAAATACCAGGAAGCTTTTAAAATTTTGGCACTTAAAAATAACAATCCTACAGCTGTTCATGAAGAGATTGACAAGATTATTCAAGAAAACTTCGACCGTAATAACAACATAGAAGTATGGAAAACTATTTATAGTTGCATCGACCTTACAACGCTTACTGCAAAAGATACCAAAACATCAGTTACCGAAATGGTCAAAGGTGTAAACGACCGCTTCAAAAACAATAGTTCACAACTACCACCCGTAGCCGCAATTTGTGTGTACCCCGCACTAGTAAACACAGTTAAGCAAACCCTAAATGTTCCATCGGTTCACATTGCAGCAGTAAGTGGGGGGTTCCCTGCATCACAAACATTACTTGATGTAAAAGTGGCTGAAACTTCACTAACAATCCTCGAAGGGGCTAACGAAATTGACATTGTACTTAACCTCGGAGCATTCTTGGAAGGAGACTACGATACCGTAACACAGGAAATAGAAGAACAGGTAGCACATGCAAAAGGTGCTATACTTAAAGTGATACTCGAAACCGGAGCCCTCGAAGATTTAGAGCAAATAAACCAAGCTGCCGTACTAAGCTTATACAGCGGAGCTCAGTTCCTTAAAACATCAACGGGAAAAGAATATCCAGGGGCTACATTCGAGGCTGTATATGTTATGGCACATGCCATAAAAAAATACTACGAATTATACAATAAAAAAGTAGGTTTAAAAATCTCTGGCGGAGTAAGTTCACCCGAAGTTGCGGTGAAATACTACACCTTGGTTGAAGCAATCCTCGGCAAGGAGTGGCTAAATTCAACCTTGTTCCGAATCGGTACTAGTAGTCTCGAAGGTAAACTGCGAAATGTAATCATGGCATAAAACATTTATTGCCTCTAATTTATCCTATGCTTATTGCTCACAACAATCCATCATGCCCACTCGTTGAAAATATCACAAAAGCCGATTCGTTTATTGCTCAAGTGCTAAACAATTACGATGAAGCACTAGGGAACCGGATTCTCGAAGAGGAACTTCTTACACAAATGGATCTCGGAGCACGCGGGCTATTACTTGCAAGCTACCGCGATGCCTTTGCAATGGCATTAAGGCTATGTGCTGTTAAGCCCGACGATGTATTATTCTATCCCCTAAATGGGAAACTCGAAGGTGCAGACCTTGCAAGTGCTACAGGTATGAAAATATTCCTAGTAGATATCGATAGTACTACTAGGGGAATATCGCCCGAAGGAATTGCAAGCATACTTAGCGAGATAAAAGGAAAATACCTAAATAGCCGAAAAGTTGTCGTTATTGAACATACCGATGGCGTACAAGCAAATTACGAAAGTTTTCGAAGTTTAGTTGAAGAAGAGAATCTTATAGTTATCGAAAATGGTACTGAGCTACAAAGCACAAGCTCAAAAGCTATTCGTAGCTCATTGGGCGGGTACCTCATTCTCCCAATAGGTGAATACGCCGATGGTATAGGCCGAAGCGGTGTTGTGCTTGTATGTCCGAGTGAAGAGCGTTACATAAAAGGGAAAGAATTGCTAGCAAGGCTTGCAAAAAGTAACTTATACGATGCCCTTGGTACGCGGATGAACCGGAACTCTCTATGTAGCACGATGCAACTAATCCGAGGATACATCGAAAGACAGTCGCTAAGCGAGAAGAGCGAAAAACGATTCCAAATTGCTTCTGCTTATAGAAACGGTCTTGAGCCTATATTAGGCGTATACATGCACCACTACCCTACCCTACGCGAAGGTATTGGAACTCCCTTACGATGCATCCTTTCGGTGGACAGAACTCTTGTAAATTTTTCGAAAGACGAGTTAATCATAAAACTACAGGAACAAGAGATTGAAGCTTTACCTATTGCCAAACCACTAAACCAAATTCCCAAATATAGCCGACTTATAAGCTATAGGAATGGACTCAGCGAAGCATGGTACGAACGCTCTCTACTACTTCCATCTGGTAGTGGAATGCCACTCGAAAAAGTAGATCAAATTGTAAAGCTTATTTACAATATAGTACAACACTTCAATTAGCCAACATACTATTGGGAAATGCAAATGCAAACATCCTGAAAGATAGGAATATAAAACATAGCAATTATGAGGATTGAACGCCACTGAACGTTCAATCCTTTTTTTGATCGAATTGACAGAATTACCACAAATATTGAAACAAAAGGAGACCTTTGAAAAATAAGGAGTATGAGTTTAGCCCCTCTAATTGGGGGCTA
>JASBZJ010000066.1 GCA_029983495.1 Porphyromonas sp. | reverse complement strand
AAGGCACTTCGTTATTAGTCGTATTGTATCGAAGGTAAGCGTAGCCAGCTACATTTTTTTCTTCTTCGAGTTTACTTCCTATCGACGCCTCGGCATTTTTTACTTCCTCGAGGGTAGTGCCTTCCCCTAATGGTACAATATTTTTAGGTATTTCCTTTAGCTTTACTCGTGGACCATCGGTAGTGGTTCCTCCACTATTACTCGTCTTTTCGAGGAAATGTATTTCGGCAAATAAGGTATTATTGTTAGGTAAACTACTTGGTAATACAATCATTCGTTGTTTTTCAATCTCGTTGATGAGTATTATTTCACGTGCATTGTAACTCACTTTACGGTATCCTACCGACTGAGCCCAATCCTTAAACACTCCGTTTAACGAGAAGCTGTTCCCCCCCTCATAGTGTATAACTTCGTTGATTGGAACGATAATCTCGGTTGCTTCGAGTAATGCATTGTTGCGGAAAAAGTATTGGCGAGCTACAAGTTGGGGATTGGTATACCCCGTAAATACAATAGTTCGTTCATCCCCTAGGTCGGTGACTGTACTTTCGTCGCTTTCGAGGGTTACTTTCGCATTGTTTTTCTTTTCATTTGCAATGATTGTTGTGGCATTTTGGCCAAATGTACGTTGTGGTAGCATGGTGTATCCTTTACCATCCCATGGATTTACAATAGGTTTTGGCACGGGTGTTTCGCCATTATCACCTACATTGTTTTTACCTGTTGGTGTTTTGGGTTCGTTTTTTTCATTATTGCAAGCAGCAATGCTTAGGGTAAGTACAAAAGCACTAATTAGTAGCAAGGTGTAATAAATCTTTTTCATTCTATTTTGGTCTATTTGGTTTAATGATTCTATGAAAATAACCTGTCAAACTATTTTTTTGTATCGTACTGAATTTATGTTTAAAGCAAATATAGTGATATTTTATTTGGATTCGATGGAATGGGATTCGATATTTTGATTAACATGAGTCCATATTGCATGGAATAATGTACTCCTGGGAATGGAGAGTTTATTTGTTGTGTAGGGAGGCTTGTATTTGAAATCTTTTTAAGGTCGCACACATATCCATAGTTATTTCTTTGCTTAAGCTAAGTTTTTGCTCAAGTAAGAACGAGTTAACCGAACTTGCCAATAGTTGTTTTTTTATTCGACCGTAAAATTATAGACGTATAGGAAAATACAAATAAGTGTAGGTCTTTCGTCTTTTCCTTGTGAGTAAAATACAAGATTCAGTAAAGATCTGATTCATTCGCCTTGTAGCTGTTGCTTATGCACTAAGATGAGCATGTGTAGTGAGAGAATCGGTTTATAGAGTGTACAAATAGTTTTCTTCATCTTTTCTTTTTATGCTTTAGTTTTCGCAGTAGTGTTGTTGTAGTATAATTGATACTATTATTATCTTTGCACTCGTAAGGTATTTGTTACTGTATGTGGAGCATAATAATAGCATCACATTAGGTGATATCTTGTGAGTAACTAAAATATATAATCAACGATAGTAGAATAATGAAAAGACCAGTATTTTTACTCATTACGTTTGTTGTAGCATTTGTTGTGTTGCCCAATAAAGTGCTGAATGCACAGGAAAATAAAGCCTCAAGAAGTTTAAAATGGAAAGTTGCTATTGGCAGGTTTTCGAACGAAACACAGTATGGGAAAGGCATTTTTTACGACCGCGATAACGACCCGATGGCAAAGCAGGCATTAGATATACTTACAGCAAAACTTGCCGCATCAGGTAAATTCATTCTGTTGGAGCGTAGTGATGCTGAGGCTCTTGCTCAGGAGGTGGAGCAGGGAAAGAGTACGGAAAAAGTTTTAGCAGACTTTGTTATTCTGGGATCAATAACCGAGTTTGGTAGGAAAACTACGGGAAAAGAACAAATATTTACCGCCGAAAAGACGCAAAAAGTAGAAGCTGGGGTGAGCCTTCGTGTTGTTGACGTTAATACCAATATGGTTTTTCATTCGGAAGAAGCCAAAGGCTATGCCGAAACTACGAGCAAAAGCACCTTAGGGTTGGGAGGAAAAGCTGGGTACGATGCTACTTTAAGTGATAAAGCTATTAGTAGTGCAATGGATCAACTGGTAGAAAACCTTACTAATAAACTTGCCGATAAGCCTTGGAGAACTTATATAATTAGTGCAGATAACGATGGTATTTTTATTTCGGGCGGTTCAATGCAAGGCGTAAATGTGGGTGACACTTTTGATTTGTATGAAAAGGGAAAACAAGTCAGGAATCCTCAGACTGGTGTAATGGTTGATTTGCCTGGAAAGAAAGTTGCAACGTTGCGTGTTGATACCTGCTACGGAGATAATGCTCTAAATGAAATTTCGTCGGTGTCGGTAATTAGCGGTGGTTTTGATAGTACCAAAATTTCCAGCTATTACGTACAAGAAATAAAGTAGGAACCCTTTTGTAAAGCATATATCGAGCTATGAAAAGATTTATTTATTTGTTCCCAATTCTTCTTATCGTAACAGCGTTAAGTATTTCTTGTGGTTCCGTTTCATCGGCAACAGGAGGGTATAGCGATGAAGCAAAAGTTGAGTTAGTTGTTGGTAACCACAAGCCCGAAAAAGTAACTATAATAATTGATAAGGAAGAACCGATTATGTACGATGCACTAAACGTTAATCAGCCACGAGACAAGCGAGTTCAGCTTATCATTAAGCCTGGTACTCATGCAATAAAAGTACTTACAGCTGATGGACGCATGTTGTATAATCAAAAAATTTTTGTTTCTGCTGGGAGAATTAAAACCATTACGTTGTATCGTTAGAGTATCTTTATGACAATCCAATAGCACAAGTATGAAAAATAAGTTACTTATTTTAGCTACTGCTTTAATAATAGGGCTTACGAGCTGTGGAACACCACGTTCGTTGTACTCGTGGTATAACTACGATTCAAATTTGTATTCTTATAACAAAAAGCGTACTGAAAAGGAAGAAAAAGCCCTTGTAGAGGCATACGAGAAGATTATTAATAAACAGCGAGGAATACGTAATACAATACCCCCAGGTATATGTGCTGAATATGGATTTATGTTAATAGAGAAAGGGAATATTAGCGAGGGCATTACCTATTTAAAACGCGAGGTTGCACTGTACCCTGAGAGTAGTATTTTTATTAACCGCATTATTGCACAGTACGAGAACTGATGAAACGCTTTTCGACACTCATTAAAGTTATACTTCCAATTATAAGTTGTTGCTTACAATTTACTTCGTGTGGAGTGATAGGTAGTACGGTTACAAAGGAGAAAGCTTTTCCTAAGTTCTATGCTGAAAACCCTAAAACGGTTGTAATAATGCCTCCCATTAACGAAACAAATAAAGTAGAGGCTAAAGAGGCTGTTTACACAACATTGTTTGTTCCACTTGCAGAGCGTGGGTTTTATGTATTTTCTCCATTGCTTTGCCAAGAGTTGTTCGAGAGCGAAAGTGCTTACGATGCAGAAATGTATCTTGATGCACCTTTAACCCGGTTCCATAACGTGTTAGGTGCCGATGCAGCTTTGTTTACACGAATTAAAAAGTGGGAAAAAACTTCGTTATTCAATACAATACAGGTCGAAATAGAGTATGTTTTACGTTCCACTATTACTGGCGAAACCCTTTTTCAAAAGAATGCCGACTTGGTAGTTGACTGTAGAGTATCGAATTCGGGTAGCTTTTTGCTCGATTTAGTTTTGAATACTGTTACTACAGCATTAACCGATAAAGTTATTGGAGCTAATAAAGCCAACTTTTTTGTACTCAGATTATTGCCAAATGGGCCTTATCAACTAAACAACGAAGCCGATAAACAAGTGCAAATTTCAACTGGTGATATTGTGGGAACAGTTAAGCTATAGTACTAGTAAAAAACATCCCCCTTGTATTATGTGGATATATATTTTGCGCATAATACGAGGGGGAAAGAATAGTAAACAGAAGTAAAACTATAATGTGTTTCTGTTGCTACATTCCATAAAAGGCACGTATTGTTTTTTCATCCTCAGCAATTTTATCGATAAGTTGTTGGTGCGTTTCGAAACGTTCGCTGTTTCGGATGTATTTTTCAAAGGCAATAACAACTTCTCTTCCGTAAAGGTCTTCTGAAAAATCAAAAAGATTTATTTCAATTCTTTTTTCTTGTTCTAAATCAAGCGAAGGTCGTGTGCCAATGTATAGCATACCCTTCGCTAATTCCTTTAACCCTAGTGGTGTAATTGTATAAGCCGATGCTGCATAAACTCCATCTGGAGGAATAAGTTTGTGCGAGTTGGCTGGGCATATGTTTGCCGTGGGAAAACCAAATTTGCGCCCCAACTTATTACCTGTAACAACGGTTCCTTTAAGTTTATATGTATAGCCCAATAACTGATTTGCCTGTTCAATATTACCATTTCGTAGTTCATTTCGTATTCTGCTGCTACTGTATTCGTAATGGCTTTTATCGAAGGCTGGTAAAGCTCGGAAAAACTTCATGCCAAGAAGATTACAAAAGGTTTCGGGATCAAAAGGGGGAGCGCCAATTGTTTTTTTCCCAAATCTGTTGTCGTAGCCACTAACAAGGTATTGAACGTTTAGTATTTCGCTAAGTATGGTGCGAATAAACTGCTCAGACGAAAGGCTCGATAGTGCATTATCGAAGGGTAAAATAACGAGATAGTCCAACCCAGTTTGTGCTAGTAGTAGCTTTTTTTCGTGGTTTTCGGTAAGAAGTTCGTAGGGGTGAGTAGGGCGAACAACAGCAACGGGAGGCTTATCGAAGGTAATCGCCATTGTTGGCAATTTTTCTTGCTTAGCTTTTTCAAATAATTGGTCGAAAAGAAATAAATGCCCTTTATGAACGCCATCGAATGTTCCTACAGTTGCTGCAACAGCTGTGGGAATAAAGCTATTGGGGGGCAATTGTAATTCGCCGTAATTGTTACGAATTAAGGTTATCGTATCCATAGTTCGGGGTTTTGTTTTGTTCGTTCGTACCAAAGTTGAAAGTGTAGTACTGTGCTCCCCTCGTTAGTGGCGACAGTTCCTAGGGTTTGCCCTGTTTTTACTCTTTGTCCTTTCTTTACCTGAATATTAATAACATTGGCATAAACAGTTAGGTAATTACCATGGCGAACAATAATGGAGTTATTGTAGCCAGAAAGGACGAATATGCTTGTTACCGTACCTTCGAAAACCGCACGAACCTTTGTTCCTTTAGGAACTGATATATCAATCCCCGAATTATTGGTTTGTACTTTTGTTGCTTGTTTATGTTGCTGAACACCAAAGTGCGAAATAATGGTGTAAGGACCACTAACAGGAATAAGGAGGTTACCCTTATTCGAGGCAAAGTTCCCCGAAAGCTTTCGTTCTTCAGCCGTCATAGCATAGCCCCCTTTAGTAACAGCTTTACGAGTTTCGGTTCCTTTTTTGTTGTTTTCTCGAGCTTTGCGCTCAGCTTCGGCTATTTCCCAAGCAATTTGTTGCTCAATTTTTCTATTTAATGCCGCCGCTTGTTGTTCGTATTTCTTTTTTTGTTGCTGAAGGTTTTTTTCTTGTCCCTTAAGCGATGCCACTTCTTTACCTGTAGCTACTTTTTCTGCTTCAAGTTTTTTTCGCTCTCTTTCACGAGCAACAAGTAGTTTGCTTTTATTGTGTTTGTTCGATTGAATATTATTCTGAGTAGCTTCAATGGCTTTACGAGTGTCGTTTAGTTCCCTTGCTGCTTTATTGTGTGCCGAGGCATAGTCTGAAACAAAGCGAATTCTTCTCATCGCTTGGTCGAAATCTTTCGATGAAAGGATGAATAGAAACTTATCTGTATTATTTTTTTTCTGTTGAAGAGCAATAACACTTCGTTCATAAGCTTTCTTTCGTTGTTCTTCTTGGTTTTTAAGGTTAAGAGCAACTACTGCGAGTGAATCGATTTCTATATCAAGGGTCTTAATTTCTTTGTCAAGAATGCTTACCACTTGCTGTTGTTGCTTTACTTTAGTTGCAAGGAGCTTTTCTAATTCCTGCTTTTTTGTCCGAGTCGACTGCACGTTTTTTAGTTGCTTTTCGGTTTTTTGAACCGCTTCGAGTGCTTGCTTTCGTTGCCGTTCGAGGTCTCGAACAGCTTTCGATTTTTGCTGAGCGAACGAAGGCGTAATGCAGGCAATGAACAAAAATATAAGAAGCGACAGACGTTTCATAGCAAAGGAAGAATAAAAAGATATTTGCTTTTTTTTTAGTATGTGAACTGATTTATGTATTTGGATAGTTGCTCGAAAGTAAGCTTTGTGTAGCTAGTGGTAGTGGGTGGCGTGATATGTTTAGTAGCTTGATTTGAATGCCGAATCGAATTGAAGTTTAGTGAAATTGTAATAGGCTTTTTGTTGCCGATAAGTTCAATGCTTAGGGTTTGAGGTAATAACCCCCACTGCGTTTGTTGATAGCTGTTGTAGCTTATTTGAAGAATACCAAGAGAATTTTCTTTCTGTTTGATTTGTAGTGCATAGGGCTTTGCTAATTGTTTATCCATAATATAGCTTACGGATAAGCCATTGTTGAACCCTGTGTAGTAGGAAAAAGCACCATTTTCATATTTCCATTTTTCCCGACCAATAGATTTCGAAAATAAGTAGCGGGCGAAAATAATACTTTCTATACTGGAGTAGCTTACTTCGAATCCAATTTTTTTCGACAGCTCAGAATAGGAGGTAGAAAAGAAATAACGATTTATTTTGTCGAACACAATAATTTGATTCGGCATAACATAAATTGTTGCGGCTTCAACAAAAGGAATTGGACGAACTGAAAGCGAAATACCTTCGGAGGGTACGAAAAAAAGATTTGCATTAACATGGGGTGTTTGTTCGTTTTCTGATGTTTGTGCTACTAGGCTTCCATTGAACTGTAAGGGAGTGTTTTGCTCCTTTTCAGTAAGGAAAAGTGCAAAGCGTTCGTTTTCTGCCGAAACAGAAGCTTTTTCTGCTACAGAATACTGTTTAGTAATGCCACAGCTTGTAACAAATAGTATTATTAATAGTAGGCTTGCAAGTTGTTGCCGAAAGTACTTCATTGTTCGCTAAGTTGTTTAATTAGTTCCGCACGCTCAGTTGTTGGTTCAATTGCTTGTGCTTTTCGGTAATTATCGTTGGCTTCTTTTTTCTTCCCCTGGGCTTGTAATATTTTAGCATATCTATCAAAATAGGTCGCTCTTTTACTATCGAGTTCAATGGCTTTCCGAATATAGATCTCTGCCAAGATGTAGTTCTTTTTTAGGAAAAGAACATAAGCGTAGGTATCGTTTATTTGGGGAGAGTCAGGTAAAAGTTCAATTGCCTTTATAGCGTATTCTTCGGCTTTGTCGAGGTCGCCACCTGTAAGTGCTAGTTGGTAGGCGTAATCGTTTAACACACTGGGCAAATTTCTGTTGCGTTCGAGGGCTTTATCATAAGCCTCAAACCCTTCGGTATGTTTCCCAAGTTCAAAGAATAATGTGCCTTTAAAGGAGTAATGGGTAGCTACTATTTCGTTTTCAGATATTATATCCTTTACAAAAGCATTGTTTGCAACACCTTCTATTTGTAAATCACCCATCGTTAATGGTTCCGCTTGCACAATAAGTTTTTCCGCTTCGATGTATTGTTTGTTAGTTGCAGCAATGGCAACTAGAACATTGTAAGCATTCAGTTTGGCAAGTTTAGCCCCCTTGTTACTAGCAATAATTTCGTTTGCAAGTTTTTTTGCACTTTCAAACTCGCCATTTGTTAGGAACTCGTTAAGTTGAACCACCTGTAAAACAGGATCGTTTGGGGTTTGTTCGAGAGCTTTTCTTAGTTCAGTGTTAAAAACGGGGCTATTATGGTTGGTTTGCCATCGTGCAGATAAACTAAAATATAGTTGTCGGATAAGGCGTTCGTTTGGGTTATTATCGTATAATTCTTTTAGAATAGGGATGTATTTTTTCCTGCTTTCAATTCGGTTATCGGTATCCTTAGCAATAATATCGGTAATAAGCTCAATTTTTTGCTCCAATGTAAGTTCATCTGTACCAACATTTATTAGACGTTTAATTTGCGATATCGCATTTGGGGTATCAGATATACTGTTATAAAGTGTAGCAAGTTGGTGAATGACAACTGGGTTATTGCGTTTGTTTAGTGGGTTATTTACGAGTATTTTTATAGCTTCGTTAAAGGCATTAATTTCTACTAGGCGATCTACATTTTCAACGAGCTTAAATACGTTTGTTTCGTTGGGATCAATTTGGGATAAAATAAACTGTTTCCGCTGAGGCAAGGCTTTAAGATTCGCAAGGATAGAACCTGATAGTCGCTTTGCCATTTGGCGATTATCGGAACTAGTAGAAATGCTATCAACCGTTTTAGTGAGCGATAAAGCTTTGTCGAACTCGCCAATTTGGGCATAGCTAAGCGAAAGAGCAAGCATAGCTTTCTCTGCATTGGGTACCTCTTTTAAAAATTCTTCGAGGTGGTTAATGGCTTCATTGTATTTATTTGAGGCACTTAGCAATGTATATAGGGCTAGTTGGTACTCTTCGTTCGTGGTATCTAATTCAATTGCCTTTTCAAGCCAATAGCTTTTATTGTTGAAGTTTTCGGTTGGTACCAACGAGCCAATAAACGAGGCTGTTATAGCACTAGGTGTATAAGCGTACGACATTTTGCACAAACGGTAAGCTTTGCCTACGTTACCGTTAAATGCTTCTAAAACGCCTATGTCGAAAAGCTTTTTTGCCGTAAGGCTATCGCTACTGAATGTAGCGATAGTTGGTTGTGCAACTGCTCGTATAGCAGTGAACCCTAGTATAATAATGAAAAGCTTTTTTACTAAATGCATAGCTATTAGGTTCGAAATGTAACTTAATTTATGCCAGTGTGACCAAAGCCACCATTGCCTCGTTCTGTTGAGTTTAACACCTCTGTAAGTTCCCAATTAATCCTTGTATACGAAGCAATTACCATTTGTGCAATTCTGTCGCCACTACTTATAGTAACTGCTTCGTTCGAGAGGTTTATAACGATTACTTTTAGTTCTCCCCGGTAGTCGGCATCAATTGTTCCAGGTGCATTCAGTACGGTAATACCTTGTTTTAAAGCAAGTCCACTTCGCGGTCGTATTTGGGCTTCGTACCCTTCGGGTAGGGCAATAAATAACCCAGTTGGAATTAGTGCTCGTTCGAGTGGAGCTAGTGTTATTGGTGCTTCAAGGAAGGCTGATATATCCAACCCTGCCGAGTGTTCAGTGGCATAGGCGGGGAGTTTATTTGTTGAGCGGTTGATAATTTGTACCGTAATAGCCATTGTTTTTCTTATAATAATCTGTGCTAAGGTACAACTTTTTGGTGTTTTTGCCCACTTGTTCATGATTCCAATTAATCGATTGGGGGCGTTCTGTATTAGTGTTTACCAATGTCGTAAATTTTATTTGTTCGTGCGAGATTCAGGTAACTGTAGGGGTGGATCTGCGTGTCCACCAGCCATCGTATCGCAATTCATTATCGATGGGAGCGGTTTGATGGGTTACAACCGTAACGTCATTATTTTGTTCGACACCTGCGGGCGGATACACAGGTCCGCCCCCTACAAAAAATCGGAAACGAACTAATTGGCTAAAAATCAAACGCTTGGTTTGGTCGCAGAGCGTAATAGGTAACGAT
>JASBZJ010000065.1 GCA_029983495.1 Porphyromonas sp. | reverse complement strand
TGGCAAGTACCGTACTAACTAAACAGAGTAAAATAACATTTACAGCCTCGTAATAACCAGGTATTATTTGTATGCCCGTGGTAGATATACTTATTATGGTAAAAGCTATAGCTGCCGTTAGCATAACATAAAAACTAACTTTTACGGGGTGTAGCTTATTTACACCACTTCGGCTCATAATAACCATATATATTGCGTAAGCCAAACCTGTAGAAGCTACAATAAGAAAAGGCACGAATGGTATTTTTTGCGAAGAACCAAAAACACCCGTTAGCGAAGCTACACCTAAAATTGCTAACGAAATTGCAAACACAGTTATCCACGCAGGCCTTTGCCGATATACAAATAGCATTATAAGTATAACCCATATGGGGTATATAAAGTGTATAGTTGTTGAAATACCTGTAGGCATATAGCGATAACCAATTTGAACCCCTGCCGCACTCCACACATATATTAAACCTAGCAACACCATTACCAGTAATTGCTTCCACTTCACCTTAAGATTAATACCGCGAACCAACATTATAATAAGCAACATAAATGCTGCAATAGCAAAGCGGTATGCCAAAATAGAGGCCGTACTCATTTGGGCATTAATAAGAGGCATTGTAAATAGCGGCATAAAGCCAAACGAAATTGGGGCTAATATTCCACATATTAAACCACCTAACGAACTCATACTTGCTTTAGTGGTTGCTACATTCTTTTCAGTTACCTTTTCCACGGTTCACACACAACTTATACAAATTATATTTTTCAAATGTACGTTATTCGCCCAACTGCAAATAACAATAGATTGGTTTATGGTCGCTTGCATTTACCGAAGCATCCACTGTACAGTTATACCCTTTTATGGCAGGGCTTGCTAACATATGATCGATGCGCAACCCCAACCCTTTTAAGTTAAACGAGTAACCTGGGCCTAAACCCGTTTTTCGGTATAAATCAACTAGGTTACCTGTTAAGCGATGACGAGCATACGACATAGGGGTATCGTTAAAATCGCCACACAATATTACGTAAGGTGTAGAACGAAGTGAGGTTGATATATCCAATGCAAGCCTATCAACCTGTGCCGCTCGTCGTGCAAACGATGGTCCTAACTTAAAGTATACCTTTTTCGATAATTCCACAGCTCTTCCCTCTTTTACTAAATCGAAATACTCCTCGCCATCGTTTGCTTTAACCCCTGATGTTTCGAGGTGTACATTCACCAATTCCACTTCTTTTCCATTAATGTTAAGCCTATAAGCTACTGCACCATTAAAGCGGGATTTAAGCGGTATTTCGCGAATATGCTCAATTGGAAACTTCGAAAGAATCATCAAATTTGAACCATCTCCCTGTGCATTTCTATTATCAACGTACGGAAAGTTAGGAAGGAAATCCTTTACCTGTTCCAGCGTAAGCATTTTACTTTTATCATTCGTTAAGTACGCTTCCTGTAAGCAAATAATATCGGCATCCGACTGTTGCAGGTAACTCATAACGGGGTTAGGTTTATCGGGCAAATGTTTCGAGTAATCGAACGCCATAACATTCCACGACAAAAGTTTTATAACCCCATCGGGAATATCGGTCGTAGGCTTGTGCAAGGGGCAATAAGTTAAACTTGCGGGCAATGCCATTATAAGCAACAAGGCTTCAAATATAGCATTCTTCCACTTACGTCGAGCCACATTGTAAAGAGCCAAAAAAGCAATAAACACTATAATAAACGGAAACAATAAACCCATATAAGCCAATAAAGGGAATCGCTCGGGGCTTATAATTAGCGAAAGTAACGACGAAACTAAAAGTAATGTTGCTAGTATATTTAGTACCGAACGAAAAACACTACTAAAAAAAACCAGTACAACCCAAATTTGCTTGTGGTGATGCTTAGCACTCATAGCATTAGTTTTTGTTCGTATTTTGTTCATACAGTTCTTGTTTCTCCTCATCAGTTAAAGCCATATATCCCGAGGTTTTAATCTTTTCCATAATCGAGTTCATTCGTTGTTCACGGTTGTATTTCATAGCCCTTTTTCTATGCAACAAATCGTACTTAGCTACATAAACTATATTAAGTTGATTTTCGGTATTAGGAATCGGTTCATTGCCTTTAGTTAGCAAACCAAAGGAATAACGTAACCCACTAAAGCGAAGATAATAACCATAAAAACACCCTACCAATATACCTCCAAAATGAGCATAAAAACCACCCATATTCTGAATCGTACTTGTTAGTAAACTCCACATTACCAGCAATATTGTAATACCAATTAACCGAAATCTAAGCCCTAAAATGTTAACCTGTTTTTGAGGGGCAAAACAAGCTTCGGCAACGAGCACTGATAATATTGCTCCAGAAGCACCAACCAAGGGTAAACGTAACGGGAAGTAACCTAAAGCCTCGCTAAGCGAAAGCACTAGCGGATAGCAAAAACCCGTTACTACACCACTTAAAAAGAATAACACCAGTAAACGTTTCGAACCTAACATTGATTCAAACGATAGCCCAAAAAAGTAAAGCAGTAGTACATTTACGAATAGGTGCAGTAGGTTTTCGTGTACAAAAAGGTAGGTAATAACTCGCCAGGGTTGTACAACTACTTGCCTAACAGTTGGTGCAAGCCACAAACTACGCAATAAACTAAAGCGTTTAACCCCTAAAGTATGGTACTCGAACCACCAATCGCACATAAGCACCACAAGGCTTATTGTAACAATTGCCACAATAAGCCCTCGGGGTACAGTATGCTTACCCGATAATTTGTGCAATATTTTTAAGTTTGGCATTACTGCAATAACTAAACTCGTAGCCTATTATGGGCTAATGCTATTTAAATCGAACGTTGCTTACGCACCGATTTGCGCCATAGTAAAATAAGTATCAAACCACCTATCATTCCCCCCACATGAGCAAAATGAGCAACACCATCGCCCGATGAACTTATTCCTGCAAGCAACTCAATAAGACCATATATCACTACAAAATATTTTGCTTTAATGGGTATGGGAATAAAGAAAAGGAAAATAGCAGCATTCGGGAAGAACCACCCAAATGCCAACAATATACCAAAAACCGCACCCGAAGCACCTACAGTTATAAAACGATTAAGGATAGTGGCTGTAGGGTACAAACCATCGGCTAGCGATATACTTTCAGCACCACTGTTAACAATAGGCATTAAATCGATTGCCCAAACAATTTGTTGCGTTAATGCTGCCGCTAATGCACACACTATATAGTATAGCAAAAATCGTTTACCTCCAAATAATTGTTCTATTGAAATACCAAACATAAACAAGGCAAACATATTAAAAAACACATGTCCAAAGTTACTTGTATCGTGTAAAAAAGCATATGTTATTAGCTGCCACACCCTAAAGCTACTGACTTGGAAGTAGTGCATTCCAAAAATATCAGTTAGGTTGATATTAACCCTTACTAAAGCTATTTGTGCTAACCAAAACAGCACGTTAATAATAATAAGGTTTAGGGTTACAGGCGGTAGCGAAATACGGTTTGTGCTATGTAATGCCATACAATGGTAATTTTCTTATAGTTAATTCTTTTATAGCCGTTCCACACACAGTATACCTCCCTATAACAAAGAAGCACACCTTGTGAGGAAATCATTTGCAAAGATACAACTTAGCTATAACAACCTTATCACCGCATACCTTATGACCAAGATGGCAGGCACGATTGAAAGCATGATTATAACTGAAATTACATTGCGTAATCGTGGCATATTATATACTTCTTTACTTCCAGCAAGGCAAAAAAGCGGTCGCCAAGTTCAAACAACAAAAGTAATATTGTAAATGAGGTACTATACAAAGATCGTCTTATAAAAGAACCAACGCATGATAGTTTGGTTCCGAAAAAGCTTTCAATTAAATTCGCATTCCACTACAGAGGGGTAGTTTAATGCGGAATGTTGTTCCTAACATAGGCTCCGAACGAAGTAATATTAACTTACCCTTGTGGTAGTTATTAACAATACGGCGAGCAAGCGATAAACCCAGCCCCCAGCCTTTTTTCTTTGTACTAAAACCTGGGCGAAAAATCTTATGCCTATTCTGCCGCGAAACACCTTTTCCTGTATCGCTTATATCGATGTAAACACTTTTATTTCGTACCTGCACTGTCAATGTTATTTGTCCTTTACCATCCATAGCATCAACAGCGTTCTTCACTAAGTTTTCAATAACCCAACTAAACAAATCTTCATTTGTTTTAATATAGATCGGACCACGAGGAATATTTGTGAATACAGTTACACCCTTACTTATTCGTCGCTCTAAGTACTGCAAGGTACCATTAATTAGAGGAACAATATCGTGCGTGCTTAAGGTTGGGTCGGCTCCGAACTTCTGAAAACGATGACTAATTGTTTCGAGTCTAGCAACGTCCTTACGCATCTCATCGAGCATTGTACTATCGGAATCGGTTTCGCGAAGTAGCTCAATCCAAGCAATTAGCGACGAAATAGGCGTTCCCAATTGATGTGCAGTTTCCTTCGATAGCCCAATCCATAGCTGGTTTTGACCATTTTTGTTCGCCAAATGCCAAGCTAAAGCCACAACTATAAGAAAAAACAGAAAAATAGGAAGCTGTATTAGTGGAAATATATACAACTCGCGCAGGGTAGAACTATCATCGTAATACAACAATTGCTTATTCCCTCCTCCTAAATCAATGGGCAACGGGGCATAATGATTGCCAAAACTTTTTCGCAATTGCTGTAAATAGCGAACCGTATCGAGGGTTGGCTTAATGGATATATTGTTAAAGGCAACAATCGAATCGTTATCGTTTACTAGTATAACAGGTATTGTAGTATTACTACTTACAATTTGCAATATTACATTAATAGGAGCATCCTCATTTTCTCCCCCCAACGCTTCAGTTGCTGCTGCCCAAAGTTTCATTTTCGTTTTTTCCTCGTGTACCATGCTTCGGTGAATGTGTTGCGAAACTAAAATGGGCAACACTGCAACAATAAGGGTCGATAGTGTGGCAATAATATTTATCCACACTCTATAACGTTGCCTATCAACTGCCATAACGCTCGTTTTTAGCCTTTAAAACCTCAACTGTTTGTAACCAATTACTGATATACAAACTACGCTGAGTTGAGAGATAACTTTCGGGGTGAAACTGAACAGCAAAAAAAGGTTCACATTTGTGCCTCAAAGCCATAGGTTCGCAGTCGCTTTGGGCTAGTGCCGTTATTTCCAGTTCTTCAGGTAAAGAGTTCGCATCAACCGCCCACGAATGGTATCGACCTATAGTATCGGCTTCGCCAATTCCATTAAGAAGACTATTAGCCTTTACTAAGGTTAGCCTATCCTGCGACCCATGGCGAGGCAAAACAATCTGTTTAAGCTTGCCTCCGTAGACCCAGTTTATAAGTTGCATCCCCAAACATACTCCTAAAATAGAATGCTTTCCCTCGCTTTGGCGTATTACATTTTTCAGCATGGGGTACTCCTCAGGGATACCTGGTCCTGGCGAAAGTAGTAACCCATCGAATTGCGCATGCAATACTGTCTGTTCGGAATCGGAAGCAAGCCTAGTATAATCCCACACTTCGAACTGACAATTAGAAAAATGCCTCAGCAATTCCACCAAGTTGTACACAAATGAATCCTTACAATCAATTACAGCAACCTTTACCATACTTACTACTTTTCATCCACTAATTAACATGTCTAAACCGTACTACAAAGGTAGCACTTTGAAACCGTTGAAGCTATCGTGTGTAAATTTCGAACAGAGTAGTTCTAGTTTTTCCTTTCGGCTTCCCTTTTACATCAATCTAATTCTATTTTTAGATTAATGGAATTGCCAATTTAGATTAATGTAGAAAAAAGAATGATTTCAAAAAAAGAAATGGAAGTACACAAAGAACAGAACAAATAAAAAACATAGATAAAAGTGAGGGGAAGCAATGAATTGCATTTCAATGGGTCTCACATTATATCACCACTGTCCAAAAACCTTTACCTTTGCAGTCGTTTAAACATAACTTACCCACATAATGAAAGCTCATTCAACTAATAACGAACGGGTTAAAAACTTTGTACATCGTATTATTTTTCGTTTTTGGCACGAACCTTGGCTTGGCGTTTTCTTAATTCTTCTTCTAACTGTTGAAGGCATTTCAATCCCTAAGTGGGCAACAAATTATCAAGGCACCCTGCTACATTACCTAATAGGTATATTACCGCTCGTATTTGTATGCTCGCTTCTTCCCACATTTTTCGAAAAACGAGTTGTTCGGAGAATTATATCGGCTTTCATTGCCCTCCTATTCTCGTTATTGTTTATTTATCAGTTCCACTTAATTAAATGTGGAGGAGGGCTTATTTCGCCTACTATTATACTACAATATAACAATGGTAACGCAGCCGAGATCCAAACACAATTTATGGTTCGAGGTATTACATTAAACAACGTGCTACTTAGCCTTGCTTACATTTTAGGCTGTATGCTAATTACATTTATTGTTATATCATTAATCCATAAAAAACACGGAATTATACATATAATAAGCTACTGCACACCCATACTTGCCTTTATCATATTTTCGTTTGCTGTGCAACGCAATTTATACTCAAAAATACCATCCTACTTATCCGAAAAATACTTCTTTCTTTCGACCAACGAACGTTTTTACAGTCTTTCAAAAGATATAATCAAACAAAAAGATGATAAAGAACGAATCGCCAAAAAGTTCCAAGAGTTTAAAATAGCTATCAACGAACAACCCCTACGCCCTCCCCACAATGTTGTTTTAATAATTGGCGAATCGCTACGCCCCCTTGATATGCACTGCTATGGGTATCCGCTACAAAATACACCCCATATCGATTCGCTTATTGCTACTAAACAACTTATTCCCTACACGCACGTTGCATCAGCTTTCTTTAATACCAATAAAGCTATCGCACTTATGCTTACCTATATTACGCGTGAACAAGAATTGAAAGGGCAGGAGTGGTACGACTACCCCACATTGCCATTATTTTTTAATAAAGTAGGCTACTACACCTACTGGTGTAGTAACCAGGAGCCTTCGAGCGTATGGGTTTCGTACATCGAAAGTATTTACAATACTTGCCAAGAAAAATACTTTGTTTTAACCGACAATAACCTGAAACGGCTCGAAACAGATCCCGATGAAAATTACGATGAATATCTATTCCCTCAGTTGAAACACACCCCTATTGATGGAAAAAACTTGTTCGAAATTGTTCACCTCCAAGGGAATCATTCAATCTATACCGAACGATACCCCAAAAAGTGGAATGTTTACAACGCTAACGATATTAACGAAAGTAGATTAAAACCGCAGGATAGGCAAATCACAGCTGAGTATATGAATTCGATTCTGTACAACGATTGGATCGTTAGCGAAGTTATTAAACATTACAGTAATAGTTCTTCGATTATTATTTATCTCTCGGATCATGGTATTTCGCGGTTCGATGACCCCAACAAACCTAACCACTTCCACCATAACCCCCACTATACAGGCCTACGAATACCTTTTTTTGTGTACATGAGTAAGCAATTTGAAAAAGAAAACCCCGACGTTGCTCAAAAAGTGAGAAACCTTAACCCTAATACTCCTTTTGTTTCGGACGGGCTTTCGCATTCATTAATTGATTTACTAGGAATAAAAACGAATTGGGACGACCCCAAACACGCTATATGGAACAAAGCTTATAACGAGCCTTTACCACGCAAAATACCAAATAATGGCAAAATTATTATTATGCCAGAAGATACCCTGCGGAATAATACTCTATCCCTCCGGAAACATTAAACTTTAAGTACCACCCCTAAAAAGAAACATTAGTGTCCCACAATATAAAATGGAGAATAAACGAAATAAATACTTCCGAGCTGTAGGTAAACGCATCATTCGGTATGCATGGTTATTCCTATTTCTGTTTTCAATTCTGATGTTCAACCAATATAGAATAATGCCTTATGCTGGGGAAGAGTGGGCAAAAATAACCCCTATATATATTTTAGATTCGGCGAGCTGGGCACTTGTGGGGGTGATAATTGTTGCCTTTATCCCCGTGCGCTGGTTACGGAAGGTGTTAGTGGGGTTACAAATTGGAGTTTATTTACTTTGTTATTTTACCGACTGCTACCTAATAAATACTTATAGCTACCCTTTTAGCGAATCATTAGCTATGCCTCTGTTTGGAACAAACAAAAGGGAAGCTACGGAGTTTTTACAAACAATGGGGCAACCTTTGTTACAGCTATGGACGGATGCCCTTTGGATACTACTACTATTGGCAGTATCTATAACACTACCCCTTATAGTAACGAGAATCGCTAAAGCCATTACTAAACAATGTAACAAACAGCCTATACACATAAAAACAAGACCTATAAACCCCAATACAGCCTTTATAGGCCTTAGCATCATCGTAATTATGCTTGCAGTAGTGCATATTGCATGGATCACTAAAGCATATAAGCAAAACAAATACCTATATGGAGGAATAACTACACCCGAACGCATAGTTGTATCGAACATGGCTTTAAAACGGGAAAAAACAAGGTCTGCACAAGGAGTGCAATTTATTGAAGCAAGCTCGCTTAACACCGCACTTCCACAACAAAGCTTTCCTCAACATATAATAGTGCTATACCTACCACTAATCGACCTCCATTACATGCATTGTTATAATACACCATATACAACCACGCCGAAGCTCGATAAACTAATTGACACAGGGGATATAATACGTTACGACTCGGTATATAACAACACAGTAGACCAATACGAAACCTTACTGGCAAGGTTATCGCTACCAACCAATACAGTCAACACACGCATAGCTCTTTCCTCAATTCTTAGCAAGGCTCATTACAAAAGCTTATGGCTTTCGAATTACCCCAAATACGACTATTGGCAAAAGCACCATGTTTCTCTTGCCAACCAATGCGATAGTTCGTTCTACACCAACTTACGAACAGGATGGGCAAACTTTACAACCTATGGTTTCGGCAAAGACGAAATGCTAGTTGAGCACTTCCCTAGGGCTATAAATACAGCAAACAAAACCTTTACTATGGTACACTTCGAAGGAGCAGCAGCAAACCTTTGGGAACAATCGTACACAAAGGCTTATACCTATAATGAAGTAAAAGAAGATTCTCTTGTAAATGTTAGTAAAATCGACGAGTTTGCTCAATACCTTAATGTGATTTATTCCGAGGACGACCGAATTAATCGGATTATCGAAAACGTAAAAAACGAACCCGTACTTATGTTTATTATGGGTGATGTGGGTTTACGTTGGAATGGTGATGGCTATTTAATGGTAAACTACTCGCAACAAGAGCTACATCGAATACCATTCCTCGTATATATATCCCCCAAAATGAAAGCCATAGCTCCCAATTTGTATGTAACGCTACAAAAGTTACAAACACAACCTATACAAGCCGAACATTTCCCTCAGTTGCTCCTAAAAATAATTGATGCAAAACAATCATAAACCCAACTAATAACACAACAAGCACAGTTTTACAACAACAAGTAACCAATACTCTGCTTAAATAACTATATTAGCAACGTACTGTAACAACAGAATCCATAAAATAATCGTCCTTGCTCGGCTCAACTATATAATTGTTTCACCCTAA
>JASBZJ010000064.1 GCA_029983495.1 Porphyromonas sp. | reverse complement strand
CTCGAAGCCGAATGCCCATCGTGCCACAGTGCTTTTGCGATTCTTTATGGAGGAGGAAATCCTACGCACGGAAAAGCCGAAAAAGCCCTTACTACTTACAAAGTATTTCGTTCGGGGAGCCGACTAGTAATAACAAACCGATAAATTTTGCTCATTTCATAGCTATCCTTCGCCATTAGTGGAAGCCTCTATGCAGTGCCTATATTCCTTCATGCGCCAAAATAAAAGAACCATACGATACTTTGTATTGGTTCTTTTCGTTGTTACTTTAACAGTTGCTTTTTATAGCACTACACAAGCCCAAGGTGTAATTGTGGAAAAAAGTTTAGAGGAAGCCGCTGGGGACCTCGAGTTGGTTCATCGTGGGGAAACATTCAAGGGGTACAAGCTCCACCCGATACTTTTAACACCCATACAAGTTGCCCCCGATACTGCAGCATTACACTATTACCGAAAATGTAGTGTGGAAGGGCATGGATTAGCTATAGGAAACAATGGTAACTATGTGGGGCCTCGGCACTACAAAACCTTTTTCGACCGCCAACGCGAGTGGCATCCCTTTATATTTCTCCAAGCTTTCGATGGATTAGTATACAAACCCAATCAAGCCCTTTATTATAATACACAATCGCCATACACAAAACTAACTTATCACCGCTTTGGGCCACAGGAACAACGCGAGGAAATCCTCGACATGACGATGGCTATAAATATAAACAAGCAAATAAATGTGGGTGGCGACTTTAACTATTTCCTTTCGAGAGGGATGTATACAAATAATAAAGGGCGCGAAGTAAATTATCGGCTCTTCGGGTCGCTTCGGTTACCTCGCTACGAACTTTTCTTTTCGGGCGGAAATAACTACTTAAAACTGAACGAAAATGGGGGGCTGGCAAACGATAATTACATTAATCGACCTCAGGACTTCGCAGGGAGTCGCCAGCAAGTATCGTCTATCGAAATACCCGTTAAGTATACTCAAGGAGTAATAAACTCGTTATTTATTGGGCATGCTACATTAAACCATCGTTACCACTTTGGGCAAACAAAACGGTTTATGCTTGGCGATAGGTTACCCAATGGGGTAAGAACACCCGACGACACAACACTGTTCGTTGCCATTGCTACGGTTGGACATAAATTGGAGTACCAACGAGGAACACGTATTTTTGATGGTTCGAACTCGGCACTTGCACAAGCCTATGGGCATACTTACCCTTACTATTGGCAAAAGAAGATTATTAAAGATGAATACACAGGCGAAAAGCACGAAATTGGCGATGAAGTAAAAGTGGCACCCTTCGACTCGACCCGTTTGACTATTATAAAAAACACCGTTTCGTTTGAAATTCAAGAAGGCTTCCGCCCATGGGTAAAATTTGGTATGGCTGCATATGCTCGCTTCGAAAATCGCTTTTACTTTATGCGCGATTCCATACCAGGGAATGGTAAGCTTACCGATTTTACAACCTATGTTGGAGGAAACATTCACAGGCAAACAGGCAAAGGGTTTAACTTCGATGTAAATGGCGAAGTGGCTGTTGTAGGACACGATGTTGGGAACATTCGCATTAACGGAATAGCCTCATCTGAGTTTTCGCTATGGAAACTACCCATAAGAATAAATGCTGAAGGGGGCTTCTATAATTTAAAAGCTCCAATACTACTCGAACACCACCGAGGTACATATCTTCGTTGGGATACTGATTTTCCGTTCTCACAAAGCCTATACTTAGGCGGAAGTTTGTCGTTGCCTCGTTACGGAACATCACTTGCAATAAAATCGGCAACACTACATAACTACATCTATTTTACCGAGGATCATTTACCTCATGTATACAACAATGCATTGCAGGTAATGGAAGTTCGTGCGGCACACAATTATAATTGGAAAAAGCTACATTGGCAAGTAGAAGTTGCTTACCAATTATCCTCAAACCGAAAAGTTCTACCTATTCCCGACTTAGCCACATATGGGGCTTTGTATATGCAATTTTATATTGCAAAACGGCTATATACCGAAGTGGGTATCGATGCCTATTACCACACAGCCTACTATGCCCCAAGTTACGACTTAGCCACCCAGCAATTCAACAATCAGAACAAAGTATTGGTAGGGAATTATCCTTTACTCAACGCCTTTGCTTCGTTTAAACTTCGCCGGGTTCGCTTCTTTTTAGTATACAACAACCTAGCCGATTTGTTCCTTTCTCCATCTAAACGCTGGTCGCTTGCACACATGCCTATAAACCCGGCCGTGCTACGAATGGGTATATCGTTCGACTTTAACAACTAACATTACATAGTTTTTAGCTGTATGGGTGAGAATAACCAAACAACAAGCATGAACAATAACAATGGTGTTCATCTTTTCCTTAGGTTATTTAGCCTTACATTACTACTAATCTACTTTGGTTCACCCCACGATAGTATAACTTTACCTGCTTGGTATAACTTTTTTGTACACAAACTTTGCATAGCCATTCCTATGGTGTTTATTCTAGTGGGCTACGATATTGAACAACAGTTCTGCTCACTCGTAAACAACCGCACGAACTATACGAGTATTGCACAACAAGTTGGCAAACAATGGCTATCTTTTTTCGAAACTCTAGTTTTTGGCTATTTGTGCATAGCTATTATTGGGTACTACTTCGTAGATAGCGTAATAGGCTGGCAACCTTTTTTCCCTCAAGGTAAACAAACACTTTTTAATAGCATTATATACCCGCAATATCACCCCATTCTATTTTTAAAGTACATTCCATTACTTGCTATTTCACTTCTAGCAGTTACATTTATACAGCAATCCTTACTTTACCTAGTTACAATAAAGCGAAAAGCAAAAAAACTAAACCTAACTATTACCCGCCCCCAGTGGTACAAATATGTTCTGTGGGGGGTATTCCTACTTGTATTCGCTTACGAGCTTCTACTTTCGCCTCGAATGGCAAATAAGCTCTTTTTCCCTCTGGGGTTGAACAATTCAAATGGAACCTTGTGCTATATTGTTGCAGGCATGTTGCTTTACCATTATCACCCCTATTTTACATTAAAACGGGTAAAGGTAACCTTACTGCTATTGTTTCATGCCGTTCTTTTCACACGCTTATTCGCTTCTCCCCCCAACGCACTTCTCCAATTGCTCAACCTCCTCTACAATTTACTTTTAGCTACTTTGTATTTCCTTTTAGCGATTCGAGGCTCAAGGCTAATGCATAAGCCGTTGCCTAACTTTGTTTCGAAGCATGCCCCTATTGTGTTCGTTATTGGATGGTTCTTGATGAGCTCCTTATGGCCTATATATATTAAAGTAGGTAACAACAATATTTTGTTCAGTATAGCATTATTACTAGTATGTGCAATAGGTTTTTTAGTACCTTGCTTTATATTATGGCACTCCTATAAAAACCTTCGGAACGCTTAACCCTAACCTTTTTTGCACCACACTGTTAGTAATCGGTTCTAAGTTTAAAGAGGCTTGCGTGTTGTGGCAAATACACCATTACTTATAGCCCAACGTTTTTTACTACATTTGCCTTGCGCTAGCATATAGATGAACTTACAAAATTCGGGAAATAACTATAATGAGGAAACGGAATACAAAACATTGCTACGCTATTGGGCTCGATATTGGTGGCACAAATACACACATCGGTATAGTGGATCATAATGGGCACATTCTCGCTCAGGAATCGTTTCTTACTTATCCGAGACCGATGGGATGGCAAACCTATACCACTGAGCTTAGCGATAAAATTAAAGCATTTATTAAGGGAACTCCCTACCAGGATGGAATTGCAGGAATAGGAATTGGAGCCCCAAATGCCAACTACTTTAAAGGAACTATTGAGCTGGCGGCAAACTTGCCTTGGAAGGAAGAAGTTCCCCTAGCAAAAATTATTGCCGATGAAACAAAAATACCAGTTATAATTACTAACGATGCCAATGCTGCCACACTTGGCGAAATGATGTTTGGGGCAGCTAAAGGGATGAAGGACTTTTACCTTATAACCCTAGGAACTGGTATTGGCAGTGGTATTGTTGCCAATGGCGAATTACTTTACGGAAGTGATGGAAAGGCTGGCGAGCTAGGGCATGTAATAATTGCGAAAAATGGTAGGGAATGTGGATGCGGGCGACGAGGATGTTTAGAGTGTTATGGTTCGGCAAAAGGCCTTACACTTACGGCAAAAGAGCTGCTTATTGCCAACAACTCGGAAAAGAGCCTCCTACGCGAGTACGAATTAGACGAACTTACCGCTAAAATAATATTCGAAGCTGCCAAAAATAACGATAGAATTGCCAAACAAACATTCGAACTTACGGGAACTATTCTAGGTGAGAACCTAGCAAATTTTGCAGCATTTTCCTCTCCTGAAGCCATAATTCTGTTCGGTGGTTTAACACAAGCTGGCGACCTACTTATGGCTCCTCTTCGGGAAGCTTTCGATAAAAACATCTTATACAACATTCAAAAGCCCAAACTATTACTATCGGCATTACCGAATGCCGATGCTGCACTGTTAGGGGCAGCATCGCTAATTTGGAAAAAGTTAAGCGATGAGCAAAAAGTAAGATGGAACAATAGTAGAACTTTAGCTAACAGAAAATGACTGAGAAGCACGCTAACCTTCTCGAACGATATAAACTTTACCTTCAGCTCGAACAAAACCTTTCAACAAATAGTATCGAAGCTTATTTGTTCGATGCTGAAAAGTTTATTTCGTCTATCGAAGCCGACAACTACATAGTTTCGGACGTTGACTACAATTATTTGCAACACTTTGTTGCCTCGCTTTACGAATTAGGAATCTCGGCACGCTCCATAGCTCGTATAATATCGGGCATTCGTAGCCTATTTAAGTTTCTGTTAACCGAAAACGAAATTACAAGCGACCCAACGGAACTACTCGAATCGCCAAAATTGGGGCTTCACCTCACCGAAGTGCTTACGCTAAACGAAATAGATGCTATAATTGATTCAATCGATTTGCAGGCAACTCATGGGTTACGCAACCGTGCCCTGGTTGAAACACTATACAGTTGCGGGTTACGAGTAAGCGAACTATGTAAACTGCGTATTGGCGACATCCACCCCAACGAAGGCTTTTTAAAGGTTTTTGGTAAGGGGCGAAAAGAAAGGCTCGTACCTATGAGTGCTTCAGCAATCGAAGCCATTGAACAATACCTCGCAAGTGGCGACCGCCCCATTGCAAAAACCGGGCAGGAAGGTTATGTATTCCTTTCGCAACTGGGCAAAGCTATATCACGAATAACCGTATTTACAATAATAAAAAAACTTGCTATCGAGGCGGGTATAACAAAAAACATAAGCCCACATACTTTTAGGCACAGCTTTGCTACGCACCTTTTAGAAGGAGGGGCTAATTTACAAGCTATCAGGCTTATGCTTGGGCACGAAGACATCTCAACAACAGCAATTTATACCCACATCGATAAGCAACATCTTCGCAAGGTTATTCTCGAATACCACCCCCGCAACTTTCGGAAATAAACCAAATAAAACGAGAAAATGTACTACGCAAAATGTAAAAGTTTGGTTTATAAGGCAATATTGGCTACCTTTGTAGCTGTTGGACGGAAAGAAGGCATTTAAGAACAACATTACATCCTTTTTAAACTCAACATAGCGAGAAAAATAATTCTAGAAACAGATATCTGATCATGAAAAAGCACAATTTCTATGCAGGGCCCTGTGTGCTAAACGAAGGGGTCATTAAAAATTCAGCCGACGCGGTAATGAATTTTGCTGGTACCGGCTTCTCGGTACTCGAAGTTTCGCACCGTGGTAAAGAGTTTACTGCCGTAATTGAAGAAGCGGCTCAGCTATTTAAGGAAATTCTCGACGTACCCGAAGGTTACGAAGTTCTATTCCTTGGTGGCGGTGCTAGCCTTCAGTTCTACATGGTTCCATTAAACCTCCTTGGTAAAAAAGCCGCATACATTAATACAGGTACGTGGGCAACCAATGCTATTAAGCAAACTGGTTACGTAAACCAAGTATTCGGTACCCAAACCGAAGTTCTTGCTTCGAGCGAAGATAAAAACTTCACCTACATCCCCAAGGGCTTTACTATCCCTGAAGATATCGACTACTTCCACTATACCTCGAACAACACCATTTATGGTACCGAAATTCGTAAGGATTTCGACTGCAAAGCTCGCCTCGTTTGCGACATGAGTAGTGATATCTTTACACGCTCTATCGATATTTCGAAGTACGACCTTATTTATGGTGGTGCACAAAAGAACCTTGCCCCTGCCGGTGTAACCTTTGTTATTGTTCGAAAGGATGCTTTGGGTAAATTCGAACGCCCAATACCTACAATGCTCGATTATAACACACACATCAAAAAGGGTTCGATGTTTAACACGCCTCCTGTATTCCCAATTTATGTGGCACTCCAAACCCTTAAATGGTACAAGGAAATGGGCGGTATAAAGGTTCTTGAAAAACGTAACCTCGAAAAGGCCGAAACCCTTTACACCGAAATTGACCGCAATAAACTGTTCCGTGGCACTGTAGCTACCGAGGACCGCTCGATTATGAACGTTTGCTTCGTAATGAACGACGAATACAAGGACCTCGAAGCCGAATTTGCCGCTTTCGCTACCGAAAAAGGTATGATTGGTATTAAGGGTCACCGCTCGGTTGGTGGGTTCCGTGCAAGCCTTTACAACGCACTCGAACTCGAAAGCGTTAAAGCTCTTGTTGATTGCATGCAGGAATTCGAACGTAAGCACTAATTTATCTGTTCTAATATTCTCATAATAACTATATCATTTATTCATGTTGTGGGCATAATGCTCTCGTTACTTAGGCTTACGCTTGTAGTTTAAGCAAGCTTTAGTACACGAGGTATTGTGCCCTCAATTATTTAATCACAATCCATTGTTATGAAGAAAGTACTTATTGCTACCGAAAAACCTTTCGCAGCCGAAGCTGTTACGGGTATTGAAAACATACTCAAAGAAGCTGGCTACACAGTTGAAAAACTCGAAAAGTACACCGAAAAACAACAACTCCTCGATGCCGCCAAGGACGCTAATGCTATTATTATCCGTAGCGACATTATCGATAAGGAAGTTTTTGATGCTGCTAAAGAACTAAAAATTGTTGTACGTGCAGGAGCTGGTTACGACAATGTGGACCTGGCTGAAGCTACAGCTCATAACGTTGTTGTTATGAATACTCCGGGGCAAAACGCTAATGCCGTTGCCGAACTGGTTATGGGTATGCTTGTTTTTGCAGTTCGTAACCAATTTAAT
This sequence comes from Porphyromonas sp., assembly GCA_029983495.1. Classification (GTDB taxonomy): domain Bacteria; phylum Bacteroidota; class Bacteroidia; order Bacteroidales; family Porphyromonadaceae; genus Porphyromonas. The sequence goes on along the minus strand of JASBZJ010000064.1, from coordinate 2,392 downwards.
GGTAAAAGTGGTAGCGAACTTAAGGGAAAAAAGATTGGTATACTTGCATACGGTAATGTTGGGCAAAACGTTGGTCGTATCGCTAAAGGCTTCGGTATGGAAGTTTATGCCTTCGATGCCTTCCTTTCGCCCGAAAAAATTAAAGAGCTTGGCGCAACCCCTGTTGCTAGCAAGGAGGAACTTTTCAAAAACTGCAATATTGTTTCGCTTCATGCCCCTGCAACCGACGAAACACGCAAGTCGATTAATGCCGACCTCGTAAAAATGATGCCCAAGAAAGGTATTATTGTAAACTCGGCTCGCAAGGAAATTATCGATGAAGAATCGCTTTTAGCTGCGCTTTCGGAACGCGATGACGTAATGTACATTACCGATATTATGCCTACCAATAACGACGAAATGGCATCGAAATTAGGTAGTCGCTACTTCTCTACTCCCAAAAAGATGGGTGCACAAACTGCTGAAGCCAACACAAATGCAGGTCTTGCCGCAGCAAACCAAATTGTGGGCTTCTTCGAACGTGGCGAAGAAAAGTTCCGTGTGAACAAGTAATTGCTCATTTAACTCATACTCCATTTTCCATATCATAACTATGGCAGGTAGTTTCGCCTAAGCATATTCCATATTTTGGGCTAATAACTATCTGCCTTTTTTATTAGTACAATACTTTTTACATATGGCTAAAATAAAACCTTTCAAGGGTATTCGCCCTCCAAAAGAACTGGTTGAACAAGTTACCAGTCGCCCATACGATGTGCTTTCGAGCGACGAAGCTCGCCACGAAGCCGAAGGAAACGAAAAGTCGCTTTACCACATTATTAAACCCGAAATCGACTTTCCCGAAGGTACCGACGAACACGACGAACGAGTTTATACCAAAGCTGCTGAAAACTTTAAAATGTTCCAGGATAAGGGATGGCTCGTACAGGATCCCAAGGAACAATACTACGTTTATGCTCAGGAAATGAACGGTAAAACGCAGTATGGGCTGGTAGTTTGCGCTTATGTTGAGGACTACATGGAAGGACGCATAAAAAAACACGAACTTACTCGTCGCGATAAAGAAGAAGATCGCATGAAGCACGTGCGTGTGAACAATGCCAATATCGAACCCGTATTCTTTGCGTACAAGGATAATCAAGAGCTTAATACCATTATTGCCAAGTATACTGCAAAACAACCTGAATACGATTTTGTGGCTCCTATCGATGGGTTTGGGCATAAGTTTTGGATTATCGGCGATGATAACGACATTAAACGCATTACCGAAATTTTCGAAGGCTTCGATGCAATGTACATTGCCGATGGTCACCACCGTAGTGCAGCGGCTGCCTTAGTAGGAGCCGAAAAAGCCAAAAATAACCCCAACCATAAAGGCGATGAAGAATACAACTACTTTATGGCGGTTTGCTTCCCCGCAGGGCAACTTACCATTATCGACTATAACCGTGTAGTTAAGGACCTCAACGGCTTAACCGAACAACAATTCCTCGAAAAGCTCGAAAAGAACTTTATCGTTGAAAAAAAGGGTACCGAAATTTACAAACCGGCAAAACTGCACAACTTTGCACTTTACTTGGGTGGAGAATGGTACAGCCTTACAGCAAAAGAAGGAACATACAACGATAACGACCCCATTGGCGTACTCGATGTTACCATTTCGTCGAACCTCATCCTCGATGAAATTCTCGGTATTAAAGACCTCCGTAGCGATAAACGTATCGATTTTGTAGGAGGTATTCGTGGGTTAGGTGAAGTTAAAAAACGTGTGGATAGTGGCGAAATGGCAGTTGCACTTGCCCTATACCCCGTTACAATGGATCAGCTTATGAACATTGCCGATACAGGCAATATTATGCCCCCTAAAACAACTTGGTTCGAACCTAAACTTCGTTCGGGACTTGTTATTCACAAGCTCGAAGATTAACCCCTATGAGACTGTTGCAAAAGTCAACAGTCTCACAATCTTGCTCGCAAGATTGTCCTGACTTTGCAGAAAGGATGAAGCGCAAGGCGCTGAGGGTGAGGTCTGAAGGGAGCATACCTCCGTATGTGACCGAAGCCGAATCCCGAAAGTAACACAGCGATTCGCCTTTATGCAACAGTCTCCCTATAGGTTGAAATAATCCAAAGCGAACTCTTCGGAATAGGAAGGGTTCGCTTTTTTTTTTGAACAAAGTCATTATAACCATATCTGCTCACAAGAAAGCAATAAATAAGCATCGTGTAGGAACGAATAAAAACATCACGAACCGCTACACAAACAATTAATATTGTGTTCGCCAATTCTGTTATTTTGCCGGCACACACAAACATGCAAGCAAATACCCTGTTTTTAGGAGACCTTTGAAAAATAAGGAGTATGAGTTTAGCCCCTCTAATTGGGGGCTAT
>JASBZJ010000063.1 GCA_029983495.1 Porphyromonas sp. | reverse complement strand
AAAGGTGGAAATAATTTTTGAGATGACAAAATATTTCCTCGACTTTTTCTTTTACACGCTCTTCCAATGCACAGTCGCTTAAATTGTACCACGATTGAAGCAAGAGCATTTTGAACAATAGAATTACATCATAGGCGGGGGCACCTACCGCACTTTGTCGTTTCGTGTACTTCTTGTTGATTATCGACCGTATCGGACGCCAATCTATGAGGGTATCCACTTGATGTAGAAAGGCATTTTGACTTTTGCGACAGCGTTCTTCGAGCATTACATCTGCAAAGCTCACTTCTTCGTTCGTTGATTTGGACTGTGTGGCCATATTTACTCCATTTTACTACTTAGTTATCATCTCTTTTATACATGAAAAGTCACTTGTTTTCATAGACTCTACCTTTAAGTGTTTATGCTACTTCCACCACAAACAATTTGGTATGACCCATTCATTATGAATGTTTTACCATCGCTCTTGCGAGAAAGTGCTATTAAATCGCTTTTCTCATCGGTAATATACAAGGAAAAGAAACCTAGTCTTTTTGAATAAAAAAGTCCAACAATACCCATAAAGCCACCTGATCCAAATACCCTAATAGAATTGGATATATGAGACATAGTAGTGCTTTTTATGATATATTCTTCAAAAGGAAAAAAGAGAGTGGGGCTGAAGAAACGTGTTAGTTTTAAACCATCATTTGTTACGACCCAATAGCACGGACTTATAGCAATGAAGTATAAAGTAATTACTACGACAATCATATTTGTGCAAATAATCCACCATTTATTGTATGGATATGTAAATAATAACATAAGTATTACACTTAAGATAAAAAGTGCTGTAACAATTATAGTTGTTGCAGACCATCTAAATTTATATTTAGGATTTTTCATTAGGGAGTATTTATCCTGGGTAGCTTCCCAAAAAGTGTGTATTTGAGTTCCTCATTCGGCTCTTTGAGTTCCAGAGTTACTTATTTTTTTGATTTCTTTTTTTTATATACATTTCATCATCTATATTGTTGGGCATTAAGTCAAGGCTATCATGGGTACGCCTTGGATGTATACCCAATAATGAGGATAGGGTCTTACATAAGCTCAATCAGCTTTTTTATAATGAGTGAATGCCCAGTGCGGGGAATAGCTTCTCAATTTTTCCCAGGGGAGAAAAAGAAATGGAAGAATCGTCTTTTCGAAAGTAAATAATCTGTTTCCGTGCGTAATTTCGGGTGTTGCTCTGAATCTGTTCTATGGTATGGAAAAATGCTTCAATTATGGGTTGGGGAATTGTAGCAAAATTTTCGGTTTGAATGGCTTTACATAAGCCTGATAACTCGGTAAAAAGCTCGGGTGGTATGGAGGTATTTGAAAAAGGAATCTCATACCCCAAACAGTGAATTACTTCAATAAAAAAGGAAAAAAGTTCCTTATAGCCAATCGTATTCAATGCGTTTAATTCGCGATATGGAAAAAGAGGAAGAGCTTCGAGTAACCACCCATTGCGAATCATAATTCGAGTTCGGGTGTTAATTGATTCGTACAGTAGGTTGCGCGGTTTTTCGAGAAGAACCTTTTGAACGGAGAATGGGCGTCGTTTAAGTTCTCCTTTACGAAACGACGAGAAGGGTTTTCCTGTAGAAAGGTAAACTTCTAACCCACGAATAACTCGCTTAGCATTATTTTTATCTACTGTATTATAATAAATAGGATCGATTTGCTTTAGTTGTTGTAGAATTGAGCTTAACCCTTCGGTCTTAACTCGTTCGGTCAAATATATTCGTACTTCAGGTTTGGTAGGCGGAATATCATCGAACCCCTTAGTAATAGCATCAACGTAAAGCATCGAACCGCCCGTTAGCACAACATACTGGCATTCATTGAATAGCTTTTTTAAAAGAGGCAATACATCATGTTCATAATCGGAAACTGAGTAAGGCTCGTGAACAGAACGAACTCCTACCATGTAATGAGGTACGCTAAGTTGCTCATTTTCGGTTGGAGCGGAAGTTCCAATAGGCATTTCGATAAAAACTTGCCGAGAATCAGCGGAAACTATTGGGCAATGAAGTTTTTGGGCTATTCTTATAGCAAAACTAGTCTTACCAATACCAGTAGGACCAGTTATAACTATTAGTTTAGGATTCGTATTATACACTCTTAACTGAGGCAATTAATTGAAATAGTCATCGTTGTCATCCGTAGAAAAGTTTTCTTCATCGAAAAATTCTTCCTCAAAATCATCTCCTTCTAGAAAATCATCATCGATGTTATCCCATGTAGAATCCAAAAAGTCGGGATTTTCGGGGTCTTCAAGTTGAGGAGCCGTACCAGTAATGTCAATAAGCGAAGTTGTTCCTTCTGCAGGAGCCTTATCATCGAGAACCATAATGCTTAACCCACGTTCGTTGAGGAAATCAAAAATAAAAAAGCAGTAATGCTCTTGATCAAATGAAAGTAGTTCATTAATTGATACGTCTTTCATATCCTTTTGGTAACCACTATCGACATCAACAAACGACTCGTCGGGTAAAAGTTCAAGAATAGGAATACCATTTTCGTCGCAAATTAAGAACGAACAAAGGAGTCCCTCTGGGTATGATCCAATTTGCAAGAGGGCTTCCATCAGCTTTGTGGTTTTATCGTTACCATTAGCAACAACAATTGCACGAAAACTTTTATCCTCATTCGACGAAATTAGCAAGCGATAGTTTGGCATAGGGTAAAATTGGGGGTAATGGGTTAACTATGTCGGTTTTCAATAAGGTTAAGGAATTCATCGCGAGTACGCTTATCAGAGAAAGCTCCTGTAAAATCGCTTGTTGTGGTAATAGAATTTTGCTTTTCTACACCGCGCATTTGCATACACATGTGGCGAGCCTCGATAACAACAATTACACCAAAAGGATTAAGAGCTTGTTGAATACACTCTTTAATTTGTGTTGTTAGCCTTTCCTGTACTTGTAGTCGACGCGAAAATATGTCTACCACGCGAGGTATTTTGCTTAACCCTGTAATATATTTGTTGGGAATATAGCCTACATGAACTTTGCCAAAAAAAGGGAGCATATGATGCTCGCACATGGAAAAGAAATCGATATCGCGCACAATAACCATTTGCTGGTAATCTTCGCGAAATGTAGCTGCTTTAAGAACTGCAGCAGGATCCTGACGATAACCTTGTGTAAGGAATCGAAGCGATTTAACAACACGCTCGGGAGTTTTAATTAAACCTTCGCGCGAGGGGTCTTCGCCAATGAGCTCAAGTACTCGCTTATATAAACCAAGGAATTCCTGAGTTTGTTCCTCGCTAAGACCTGTTGTATTAGCAATTTCGGGGATGTTGCTATCCATATAAAACGAAATTAGAGGGTAGTTACAAGTGTGTGTTTAACGGTCGCTTCGTATTTTGTCGTTAACAATGTAGAGTTCGTTAGCAAAATTTGAAGCAACGCTTTTAAGAGTTGCAAGTGCAGCGCGAGCTTCCTCCATAGTTTGATAATCACCTACAAGCAGCCGCCAAAAGGGAGCTTTATAGGTAATATAGCAAACATTACCAGGGAAAGCTTTGGTTATGGCGGCTGCTCGACGATATGCTTCTTGCTTACTAGCTGGCAAGTTGCCATTATAAGCTTGTATACGATAGCCAACACGCAGGGCTATAGCCTCCTTACTATCGGTAGCTTGTGGGCTGTTTTGCGATACCTTACCAACGAGTGCTTTAAGTTCCTGTGGTTGCCTAATGATTATTGTACCATCCTTTTCGGAGTGTGAAGAAAGAGCTTCGAATATATTTAAAGGTTTAGTTTGGTACAGTTTTGCCTCCTGCGCCGTGGCATAGATTATTAGGTTAAATAATAGCGCAATACTTAATACTATCCGCTTACTCATAGGTAATAATGTTAGAAAAAACAGCTTAACTATTTAGCAAGAACACATTAAAGAGGGGAAAGCTTATTTGAAGGCTTCGATTATAGGCATAAACTTTTCAGTGGCTAGCGATGCACCGCCAATTAGTCCACCATCAATATCGCTCATGGCAAAAAGTAGGGGTGCATTAGAACCGTTACAGCTACCTCCATAAAGAATTGAAGTTGCTTCAGCAATTTCATTCCCAAATTTGGTTTCTATTTCCTTGCGGATATGTTTATGCATATCGTTAGCTTGTTCAGGTGTAGCCGTTTTGCCTGTTCCTATTGCCCAAACTGGTTCGTATGCCAGTATAATACCTTTAAACTTTTCGGCAGAGAGAGAAAACAGAGCCTCCTGAAGCTGTTTGCTTACAACACTATTTTGGTTATTTGCCTCTCTATCATTAAGCGATTCTCCAACACAAAATATTGGTGTTAGGTTTTCTTCTAATGCTAAACGAATTTTTTCAGCAAGTACTTCGCCAGTTTCGTTGTAATAGGCTCTTCGCTCGGAGTGTCCAATAATACAATAATCGCAACCAATCGATTTTACCATCGATGCCGATACTTCGCCTGTATAAGCACCCGAAGTATGATCAGCAATATTTTGCGACGCAATACCAATTAGGTTGGTATCAACAATACTATAGATGCTTGCCAAATGAATGTAAGGAGCAGCAACTATAACACGGCAGTTAGGTTTGTTTTGCTCTAAAGCGGTTTGGAGTTGCTTTACAAGTTCAATTCCTTCGGGAAGGGTTTTGTTCATCTTCCAGTTCCCTGCTACAATTTTCTGTCGCATAGTAAAAATGTTTATTTGTGTCTGTATTGTAATTTGCTACACTAAATTGGTTTAGGCACCTTGTTATTCATGTTTGTTATATAACCCATTAAGGTCGTCACTACCCATGCAAAAAGTAGTATTGTGCGAGGCAATATTGGCTCATTAATGGGCTTTTTTGCCGTAAAGATTTGGGTTATTTGCTTTTCCATTTTATCGGGAGAAAGATCCTTAGCGTTAATTTTGCATTGGATAATACCATCCTTAATGAATAGGACTGACGGATTTGCTCGGGCTATGGTTTTAATAGTAATAGCATCGAGCAAAAACGTTGAATACTCAGCTTTTGTTTCTCTATGCCAAATGGCTTCTTCCTCTTGCGAACTTCCCGAAATTGCAAAAAAGGCAATTCCCATTTTTTTCGATAGAGCAAAAAGTTCGTTTAGCTGTGGAGCAAGTTTTGGGTTTGCAGTTTTCCACGAAGGTGAAATAACCCAAATTACATTCCCTTTATGTTTTAGGATCTCGTCGGTAACTTCAATGCCATCTTTAAGAATTTCAAACCCTTCAACAACAGGGGAGTAACCTTTTGCAACAAGTACCTCATTCGTTTTTACGTATGTCCACGTATCATCAGGTAAACTATCTATAGAGAAAGTATGTTCTTCGCCATTCTTTTTGTAGGTTAATGTGTATTCATACTTATCTTGTGGAGCACCTTCGGGAATGGAAACAAGAGCCTCAAAATTACGTCCAACTTTATAGGGGCGAAAGTCGAATAACGGAAGATGGCGTATATTACTATAGATAAAGAAGCTTACAGCCATAATACCAAGCACTAATACGCTGTATTGTACTGTTTTGCGGTGTTGGAATGTAGGCGTAAGTTTATATTTGTACCTGAAAAGAAAGAACACAGGAATCATAAAGAGGATATTCTTTACGAAAGTAGTCGTGTTGCTAATTTTCAAAAAATCGCCAAAGCAACCGCAGTCCGAAACAGGGTCAAATAACGCAATGTAAAGCGTAAGTAGCGTCATTGCACCCATAAATAACAAGGTAGCCCAGGCTGTAAACTTCCGCCAAATACCCATAAAAAGCAATACCCCAAGTAAAAACTCGGTGGCAATTAGTGCTATACTTCCCACAGAGGCATACGGCTTAAGGGTTTCCCAATGGAAAGCGGATAAGTAATCGTTTATTTTAAAAACTGTACCCCATGGGTCAACAGCTTTAACAAAACCCGAAAATAGAAGTAACCCTGCCAATATAAAGCGCGAAGCCTCGGCTGATACTTTGCAAAAAGGTAATTTGTTATGAGCTGGCATTTATAGGAAGACTATAAAAGTACTTTAGCTATTGGCATGTTCGCCTAAACGAATAAGTGCGAAGATAGCATAGTTTACAATATCTTGGTAGTTCGAAGCAATTCCTTCGGAAGCTTTAGTTTCACCATTTAATTCCTCAATTTGCTTAACCCTCAATACCTTGGTTAGTATAAGGTCAGTAAATGACGAAATACGCATTAAACGCCACGCTTCGCCATAATCATGATTTTTTTTTAGCATAAGGGCTTTAATTTGCTCTGTAGTGCTATCGTAAGCACTTAATGCTTCTTCGTTTGTGAGGTCAACTTCGGTAGTTTCCCCAAGTTTACACTGAATAACACCTACTATTCCATAGTTTACAAGTCCAATGAACTCCTCCTTTATACTATCTCCAACTAAATTTTTGCCTGTAGTAGCAATGTTTCTTATTCGAAGAACTTTTATAAGGAGCTGATCGGTAAGCGAAGATAACCTTAAAACTCGCCACGATGGGGTATAGTCGTAAAGCTTTTTCGAAAAGAGTTCTCGGCAAATGGCTATTTGTTCGTCGTACTGCGCTTCGGTTCTGTGCATAACTATTAGGTTAAGTAGGCTTCTCAAAGGTAGCCTTTTATTTCGAATTTGGCTCTTCTGCATGCTCGGTATCACTAGCTCCCTTTTCGCTTGATATTTTATTCTCAGGGGTTTGGGAGTTCTTATTATTACTAGTGGAGGCAGGTTCTAAAGCTACGTCGACAACATCCATAATATCCTTAACGTAATGGAAGTTAAGCCCTTTAATATATAGATCCTTTATTTGGCTAATATCTTTTTTATTTTCCTCACAAAGAATAATATCGGTAACACCCGCACGTTTAGCAGCAAGTATTTTTTCCTTAATTCCTCCTACGGGTAAAACCTTTCCTCGTAGCGTCATTTCGCCAGTCATAGCAAGGTGCGGAATAAGATGCCTTTTGCCTAGAGCCGATAGCATGCTTATAACCATAGTTATACCTGCACTTGGTCCATCTTTAGGAATAGCTCCTTCGGGAACATGAACATGGAGGGCTTTATCGGCAAAAATATTTTCGTCTAATCCTAGTTCATTTGCATGAGCTCGGATGTAATCGAGGGCAATAGAAGCTGATTCCTTCATTACATTACCGAGGTTTCCCGTTAAGGTAAGTTGCCCCTCTTTTCCTTTATGTATACTCGTTTCGATATAAAGTATTTCCCCGCCTACACTAGTCCAAGCAAGCCCTGTAGCAACACCATAATACCTATGTTTCGATTGTATTTCGTTATTAAAACGCTCGGGACCTAAATATTCCTCAACCTCCTTCTTTGAGATAGTTTTTTTAGTTGAGCTGATGTTGTTGGTAGCCATTTTACGAGCTACTTTTCGTATAACAGAAGCGATTTGTTTATCGAGCTGACGAACTCCACTTTCGCGTGTGTATCCTTCAACAATAAAACGGAGTACAGCATCGGAAAATGTAAATCGATTTTTTTGCAAACCATGTTCAACAAGCTGTTTAGGAACAAGGTGTTCTTTAGCAATATCAATCTTTTCTTCTTCGATATATCCACTCATTTCAATAAGTTCCATCCGATCGAGTAGTGGAGCAGAAATGCTGTTTAGTGAATTAGCTGTAGCAATAAAGAACACATTGCTTAAATCGAAGTCGATATCCACATAATTATCGTGGAAAGCACTATTTTGTTCGGGGTCTAAAACTTCGAGTAACGCCGATGACGGATCTCCTTTATAATCGCTACTAACTTTATCAATTTCGTCGAGTACAACAACAGGGTTTGCACTACCAGCTTTTTTTATACCTTGAATAATTCGCCCTGGCATAGCCCCAATATAGGTTCTACGGTGACCACGAATTTCAGCTTCATCGTGAAGCCCTCCTAACGAAATACGAACATACTTACGACCTAAAGCTTCAGCAATGCTTTTCCCTAGCGATGTTTTTCCAACACCAGGAGGTCCCCATAAGCATAAAATGGGGCTTTTCATATCCTTGCGTAATTTAAGAACAGCAAGATGTTCAATAATGCGTTCCTTTACTTTTTCTAGTCCACAATGGTCGCGGTTAAGAATTTTTTCCGCCTTACTGAGGTCAAATTCATCGGGTGTAAACTCGCCCCAAGGTAGGTCGATTAATGTTTGTAAGTATTGGTATTGAACCGAATAGTCTGGGCTTTGAGCGTGTAAGCGTTCGAGCTTTTTTAATTCCTTGCGAAAAATTTCAGCAACGCTATCGCTCCATTTTTTCCCCTTTGCTTTCGCTTCAAATTCTTCAATATCACTTTTCGAGCCTTCCTCATTTCCCAACTCTTGTTGTATCATTCTAATTTGTTGGTTAAGGAAGTATTCTTTTTGTTGGCGGTCGAGTTCTTCCTGAGTTTTTGAACGAATTTTGTTCTTCAGGTTCTGTATCGAAAGGGCTTCTTGTGTATGTTTAAGAGCCATTTCAACACGAGCTTTAAGCCCTTTTTGTGCTAGAAGTTGGTATTTGAATTCTGTTTTTAACGAAAGTATAGCACAACCAAAATTTACTACAAATTTTGTTGAGGCACTTTCGCGTATGTTGTCAACGATACCTTGGGGAAATTCGTTTATCGACTTTTCTATTAGTTCAATAGATAAATCGAGAAAGGTTTGAACTAAAGCCTCGAACTCCTTATTCTTACCTCGTGGTACCGTTTCTGTTTCAACTTCACAGGTGCAATTGTAAACACCATTACTGTATTTTATCTCATCGATTTTTACTCTTTCAATTGTGGTTAGAATTACAGCGGGAGAGTCGGTTGAATCGTTCGACACGTCAAAAATGCGCGATACTTCGCACAGTACACCATAATCGTTTATATCATGCCTATGATAGGGCTCTTTGGTTGCCTCCTTGGGTGTTCCTACAACCACATAAAGGGGGGCTCCTCCTTTCTTCAATTCGAGGAATAGAATTTCATCATCGATAGCAATAGGGTATCCTAGCGAAGGAAAAATTACATCATCGTAAAAGGGAATAAAGATGTATGGGTTATCGGTGTTTATAGTGGGCTTCTTTTTGTCAGAAATTGGAGGTAGTGGCACAGGCGACATAATACGTGCGTAATTGTTCCTTTCGTCACTCCAAAGTTGGTTATCCATCTGGTTTATCATAGTTATCTATTACTCATTAATTATAGTGCCTTTTCTTCAACAACCTAATGTTGTTCTGAATAGAACAAATAATACTTAAGCGAAATAATTAGCCTTGTTTAGCGTAGTCGGGTTAAGTAGAGTTTCCACAAGTTGTATGTTTAGGCGCATCCTTTATCGGTCTTATCTTAAAACAACTAATAGGATAACAATAAAGTGTGGGTAGTTGTTCAAAACAATCAGCAATACTTGTAATAAAGTTTGAATGGTAATTGTACTACCATATTTAATCATTGAATAAGAATCATAATCGGGGAATTACTGGGAGAAACGACATACAGAACTTGAAATATAAATTACTGATTTTGAAAAGTTCAATAAGGGTTTTACCATCATTAATGGATGATAGTAATGCCATAGGTGTACTTTTTTCAGAGCTACCATCATGTGTTCCAAAAGTGCTAGAAACTATTCTGTCTTATGAACCTTCTAGTTTTAGATTATACAGATTCATAGTAGAAGACTGTTGCAAAAGTCAACAGTCTCACAATCTTGCGAGCAAGATTGTCCTGACT
>JASBZJ010000062.1 GCA_029983495.1 Porphyromonas sp. | reverse complement strand
AGTTTATGTTGATGAAAACGGGAAAGAGGTTGATAAAACGGAGCCAGGAGCAAGAGCTTTTCCGCGATAAGCTAGTAAAAGAGCAAGATATGTTGCTCCGTTACGCCTATTCGCTTACTAGCGACTTACCCGAAGCAGAAGATCTTGTTCAGGATACAATGCTTCGAGCATTAAACAATCGAGGGAAGTACGTAGAAAATGTAAACTTCAATGGGTGGCTCATCACTATTATGCGTAACCTATTCATCAATAACTACCAGCGGAAATCTCGTCAACGTGAGGTTATCGATAAAAATGTGGATATTGCTACTCTACCCCATTTAACCAGTGGGAGTTACTTTCAACCCGACGAAGCCTTTAACCTAGGAGAAATTAATGGAGCCATTGATAGGCTTGGTGAAATAAATAGGGTTCCTTTTAGGATGTTCTTGAGCGGATACAAGTATAACGAAATCGCCGAAAAGCTTGATGTACCAGTAGGCACCATTAAAAGTCGTATTTTTTGGGCAAGAAAAGAATTACAGAAAAGCCTCTCTGAAATGCGTTAACAAGCTTACACAGGGGCGAATGCTACGCTACATAACGAGGTGCTACATTTTAAAGTGCGCCTCTTTTTAGTTACAGAAACTGGGTACACTTTACGAGTCTCACACAAAAACATATTTTCGAGCAAATCGATTCAATTTAATACGTAAAAAGGTGAACCCCACCAGGGGAAAAAACGAAGAACTTAACAACATGCAACAGTACCTTAATTTACTCGACTATATCCTTACCCACGGAACCGATAAAGGGGATCGAACTGGTGTAGGTACACGTAGCGTGTTTGGCTATCAAATGCGCTTTAACCTTTCGGAGGGTTTTCCACTACTTACCACAAAAAAACTTCACTTGAAGAGTATTATATACGAGTTGCTATGGTTTATTCGGGGCGATACAAACATATCATACCTCAACGACCACGGTGTTAGCATTTGGGACGAATGGGCCGATAGTAAGGGAGAACTAGGTCCAATTTATGGCAAACAATGGCGTTCATGGCCCGATTACAACGGAGGATATATCGACCAAATCGCTTCAGTAATTGAAGAGATTCGAAACAACCCCAATAGTAGGCGTATGCTGGTTTCGGCATGGAATGTTGCTGAATTAAACAGCATGAAATTAATGCCTTGCCACTGCCTAATGCAGTTTTATGTATCAGAAGGGAAATTATCGCTTCAACTCTATCAACGCAGTGCAGACGTGTTCTTGGGAGTTCCGTTTAATATAGCCTCGTATGCCCTGCTACTTACTATGGTTGCAAAAGTAACAGGGTTACTTCCCGGCGAATTTATCCATACACTAGGCGATGCTCACTTATACAAAAACCACTTCGAGCAAGCTAAACTTCAACTTAGTCGCACCCCACGTTCGTTGCCTCAAATTGAGCTTCTAGGAGAGGGAACAACGCTTGAGGATTTCGAATACGAAAACATCAAGCTCAGAAACTACGAACCCTACCCACACATTTCAGCACCTGTTGCTGTATAACAGGCTTCTTTAAATACCTTTGCATAATGATACTTTCGTTAATTGTAGCTATTGCAGCCGATGACTCGATAGGAAAAGGTGGCGACCTATTATGGCACTTACCTGGCGACCTTAAACGCTTTAAGCAAACAACAACAGGGCATACCATTGTAATGGGTAAAAATACTTATTACTCATTACCCAATGGTGCCTTGCCAAACCGCAGGAATATTGTAATAAGTACAACTATGCCACCTACCGAAGGCGTTGAAATATACCGCTCACTAAACGAAGCCCTAGAAGCAACTAAGCACGAGGATGAAGTATTTATTATTGGCGGAGCTGTACTGTTTAAGGCAACGCTTCCCTTTGCCGACAAATTCTATTTAACTCGTGTACACGCAAGTTTTCCAGAGGCCGACACCTTTTTTCCTGAAATTGATTTCACAGAGTGGCGCCCCATTGAACAACAGTTTTTCCCTAAGGATGAAAAGAACGCACTCGAAACTGTTCTTACCGTATACGAACGCATTCAACATTTCAAAAAATCCCTTAGTGAAACGATGTAATGTTGTACAATTATTTTCCCTTTTAGTAACACTACCTATATAATTATGAGCAAACCATCATTACCCAAAGGAACACGGGACTTTTCGCCTGAGGTTATGCTTCGGCGGAATTATATCTTCGATACCATTAAGACCGTATTTCGGAAGTTCGGCTATTTAGAGATTGAAACCCCCGCACAAGAACTTCTTTCGACCCTTATGGGAAAATATGGCGAGGAAGGCGACCGACTACTATTTCGAGTTCTCAACTCAGGCGACTTCCTTCAAAAAGCCGATGAAAAAGTTCTACAGGAAAAGAATAGTGCCGAACTTACTAAGTATATTGCAGAAAAAGGGCTACGTTACGATTTAACCGTTCCCTTTGCACGCTACGTTGTTCAACACCGTAACGAAATACAGTTCCCTTTTAAACGCTTCCAAATTCAACCCGTTTGGCGTGCTGATCGTCCTCAAAAAGGTCGATACCGCGAGTTTGTTCAATGCGATGCCGATGCCGTTGGCACCGCTTCTCTTCTCATGGAAGTTGAACTCGTTGAAATGTCGGCCGAAGTTTTTTCGAAATTAGGAATAAACGTGGCCTTTCACCTTAACAACCGCAAAATTCTTGCGGGAATTGCCGAAGTTGTTGGAAGTCCCGAACACTTAACGGAGCTAACTGTTGCTATCGACAAACTCGATAAGATTGGGCTAGAAGGTGTACAAAAAGAACTAATCGATAGAGGTTTCACCAACGACATGGTTTCGAAGCTCAACCCATTCCTTCTATTGCAAGGTCAAACCAACGAATATATTCTTAACGAACTCGGAACCTTATTAGCAAGCTCAGAGGAAGGCAAAAAAGGCATCAATGAGCTTCGCACAATATTACAGTTACTCCCCTCGGACGAAACTCTTGGGATGAAAGTTATTGTAAACCCGATGTTGGCTCGCGGACTAAGTTACTACACTGGGGCTGTAATGGAAATTAAAGCACTCGACGTGGCAATTGGCAGTATTAGTGGCGGAGGAAGATACGATAATTTAACAGGTATATTTGGAGTTAAAGGCTTATCGGGGGTAGGAATATCGTTTGGAGCTGAACGTATATACGATGTTATGGAGCAACTTAACCTATTCCCCGAATCGCTTTCAGCAACGGCCGAAATACTTATTGTAAACTTTGGCGAAAGTGAAATTGAAAAACTATTACCCTTAGTGCGCAAACTTCGTAAAAACGGTCGCAAAGTTGTACTCTACCCCGATAGGAGCAAGCTAAAAAAACAGTTCGGTTATGCCGATGCCCTCAACATTCCGTATGTTTTAATTGCTGGTAGCGAGGAACTAGCAAAAGGCATTGTAACATTACGAAATATGCTAACAGGGGAGCAAGAGGAACTTGCCGAAGACGCATTGCTTTTACGCTTTGCCCCGATAGGTAATACATATTAAAAACAAGTAACAAAACACGAAAGGGAACGTTTTAATGGCCATGCAAGAAAATGATAATTTAGGTAAGCTATCGTACCCCATATTAGAAGGGATAAACAGTACACGGGATCTAAGGGCTCTACCACAAGAGCAATTACCTCAACTATGCCGAGAATTGCGGAGTTACTTACTCGATGAGCTGTCTGAAAACCCTGGTCACTTAGGTAGTAGCCTAGGTGCTGTTGAGTTAAATGTTGCCCTCCACTATGTATTTACCACACCATATGATAGACTCGTTTGGGATGTTGGTCACCAAGCTTACGTTCACAAAATACTTACTGGCCGAAAACAAGACTTTGCGACCCTTCGTAAATGGGGCGGAATAGCAGGTTTTCCTGCACCAAACGAAAGCCCCTACGACACATTTCCCGCAGGGCATGCTTCAAATTCTATTAGTGGAGCCCTAGGTAAAGCTGTAGCAATAGCTAAACGAGGCGAGCGACGCAATGTTGTTGCCATTATTGGCGATGGCTCAATGACAGGAGGACTTGCTTTTGAAGGGCTTAATAATGCGTCGTCGTTCCCCAACAATTTATTAATTGTTCTAAACGATAATAACATGTCGATAGACAATAACGTTGGAGGATTGAACAACTATTTCGTGGATTTAAATACAAGCCGAACCTATAATATAGTTCGTTACGATTTATACCGCCTATTCCGCAAATTTAATGTTATGGGAGAGGAGTCGCGCAAAGCGATTCTTCGGTTTAACAACAGCTTAAAAAGTGCCTTAACAAAGTGCGATAACAGTTTTTTTCAAGGCTTAAGTATTCGCTATTTTGGACCAATTGATGGTAATGATGTGCTTCGCCTAGTAACCATTCTTCGGAAAATAAAGCACATGGATGGACCGAAAATATTACATATTCGCACAAAAAAAGGAAAAGGCTACCCCCCTGCCGAGCAGAACCCCACTATATGGCATGCACCAGGCAAGTTTAATGTGTTAACAGGCAAGCGAATCTCAGCCGACACCTCAGGGAAACCACCTAAATTTCAAGATGTATTTGGCACTACATTAGTTGAATTTGCTAAGAGCGACAAACGCATTGTTGGGGTTACACCCGCTATGCCCACGGGGTGTTCAATGTCTATGCTTTTCGATGCTATGCCCAGCCAAGCTTACGATGTGGGGATTGCCGAATCACATGCAGTAACTTTTTCTGCAGGGTTAGCTAGCGAAGGCTTTATTCCATTCTGTAACATATATTCCTCGTTTGCACAACGAAGTTTTGACCAAATTATTCATGACCTATGCCTTGGTAACTATCACGTGGTTCTTTGCTTAGATCGTGCAGGGCTGGTTGGCGAAGATGGCGCAACTCATCAGGGTGCTTTCGACCTAGCATACCTTCGTATTATTCCTAACCTCGTAGTTGCGGCTCCGATTAACGAGCATTACCTCCGAAATCTTATGCTTACAGCCTATAAAGGGCAACAAGCGCCAATGGCAATTCGTTACCCTAGAGGTAGTGGAAGCTTGGTAGATTGGCACAATACGCCCGAAGTGATTCCGATTGGTAAAGGGCGTTTGCTAAGTAAAGGGTCAAGTGGTATTGCTGTATTATCGCTTGGAGCTATTGGTACCGAAGTTAGTGAAGCTATTGAAATACTTAAACAAGATGGTGCCCCCACTCCATCCCACTACGATATGATATACTTAAAACCTTTGGATAACGAACTTATTCAGCAGATTGCTAGCCAATACAACACAATAATTACCGTTGAAGATGGTACTATCGTTGGGGGCTTTGGGAGTGCTGTTCTCGAACAACTTGCCGAATATGGTTACAAAGGTGTCGTAAAACGCTTGGGTATTCCCGATAAATTCATTCCTCATGGCTCAGTTAGTAAGCAAAAAGAGTATTGCGGACTTACTGCAACACAAATAGCACACACAATAAACGAGCTTACGAATAAGCAATAAGTAATTAAGGTTATCACGGAAAACAATGAAAATAGTTGTTGCAGGTTCGGGCGAAGTTGGTGAACACCTAGCCATAATTCTTGCGGATGAAGAAATGCAAGATATTACCATTATGGATACTAATGCCCAACGCTTGGATGAAATTTCCTATGGGCGCGATATGCTCACCTTTTTAGGAAGCCCAACCGATGTACGAGATTTACGGAACTGCGAAGTAAATAAAGCCGATTTATTCATTTCGGTTATGCCTACCGAAACTGAAAACTTGCTAGCCTGCATGCTTGCATCGCGTATTGGTGTTCCTCAAACTATGGCTAGAATCGACAATGCCCGTTACTTAAGCTCAGAATATACGCCCCTATTCGAACAGATGGGTATTTCATCGCTTATTTATCCGGAGGAACTCGCAGCTGAGGAAATTAACACAATTTTCCGCAACCCTTGGGCAAGGCAATACATCGAATTGTTTGGGGGAAGCATTATTGTTGTTGGCGTTAAAGTTCGTTTCGGTGCTGAAATTGTAGGTAAAAAACTTTGCGAATTACCACAAAATGAACAAAAAAGCTTCCACGTAGTAGCTGTAAAACGAGGTAACGAAACCATTATACCAACTGGGCAAACGCGTATCGAGCACAACGATATTGTTTTCTTTACAGCAATTGCCAAAGATATCGAACGAATACGTAAAATTTGTGGCAAAAAACAAGTCGACGTTAGTCGTGTTGTAATTATGGGAGCCAGTAGCACTGCTATTCGATGCATACAGAAGGCTTCGCGAAATATCGATTTTGTTCTTATCGAGAGCGACAAGGAACGAATTAACGAAATACGTAACATACTACCGCCGAACGTTACTTTATTCCATGGTGATGGCCGTAATACCGAGTTGCTAAACGAAGTAGGGCTTTCGTTTTCGCAAGTTTTTGTTGCTCTAACCGCCAATAGCGAAGCTAATCTTTTAGCTTGCCTTATTGCCAAGCAGTTTGGCGTTTTTAAAACGATTGCCAAAGAAGAAAACATCGACTACATTGCCGTAGCCGAAAAGCTTGACATTGGAACCATTATAAACGAAAAACTTATAACTGCTGGGCACATTTTCCGCGCATTACTCGGGCAAGATACAAGTACTGTTAAAAGCCTTACCATAGCAAATGCCGATGTTATTGAAGTTGTTGCTAGGCGAGGAGCCCCAATTGTTGGCAAACCCATTAAGGAACTTAACCTACCCAAGGAAGTTACCCTTGGCGGTCTGGTGCGCAATGGCGTACCTTACATGGTCGATGGCGATATGGTAATTGAACCATACGACCTAATTGTTGCCTTTTGCCACAATGTTCATTTGCAAAAAGTACGCAACCTTATTGATTCATAGCCAAAAATCGCTTTTGCTTTATTAAAATGAATGCCATCGAACCTCAATATTTCCATCCCAATTACGCCAATAATAAGCATGCGTTGCCTGTTGATATTCCCTATGTGCTTCGCGTTGTAGCTTATATCCTCCTTTTCGAGGATATTTTTCTTTTTATTTCGGCCTTGGGTTCGTTAGGCTATGGCGAAATAAAACAAAGCCTAGCTTTTGCAGGAACAATTGCCATCATGTCGATTGTTGCCTTTTTACTAATTAAGCTTACCAATGACCGCCGGTTCGCAAAACGTGGCTACCGCGAAGGTGCACTTGCCGTAGTGTTAACTTGGCTCATGCTATCGCTTTTTTCTACACTACCCTTCCTTTTTACAGGGGTACTTACAAATATGGCCGATGCTTTTTTCGAAACGGTATCAGGTTATACCACAACGGGTTTTACCGTATTCAATGATGTTGAACAATTGCCCAAAGGTATATTATTATGGCGTTCGCTAATGCAATGGCAAGGGGGTATTGGCATAATAGTATTCACCATTGGTCTTTCACCTATATTTATGGGTGGTGGTGGACTTCTATACAATGCTGAAACTAGTGGTATAACCCACGAGCGTTTTATGCCTAAAATAAAGGAAGTGGCAAAGCGCCTTTGGCTTGTTTACCTCACTATTACCCTTTCTCTTATAATTCTTCTTATTTTCGGGGGATTATCGCTTTTCGAAGCAGTTTGTAATGCTCTTACAACCGTATGTTCGGGTGGTTTTTCTACGAGAAATGGTAGTATTGCCGACTTTCATTCGAGTTACATCGAATATGTTATGATTATATACATGTACATTGCCGGCCTTAACTTGGCTTTGTTCTACAAAGCATTCCGAATAAGTCCTCGAAAGCTTTTCGAAGACGACGAATTCAGATGGTTTACTATAGCCCTGTTTATTGCAGCTCTGGTAATTTTTGTTATCCTACTCATTCGCGGTGTTTTCCCTACGGCCGAAGAAAACTTTCGCCAAGCACTATTTCAAGTTATGTCCATTGCTAGTTCCACAGGACACTCTACAAGCAATGCAACCGAATGGGGTCCCTCAGCATTAGCTATATTTATTATGCTAATGTTTGTGGGTGGTTGTGCGGGTAGTACTGCCGGTGGCATTAAGATAAGCAGGTTTATGGTTGTGAACAAAAACCTTTCGAACGAATTTAAAAAGCGCATACACCCTACTATGGTTGCTAACGTTCGCTTTAACAGTGGTAGCCTCGGAAGTAATATTGTTATACAGGTACTTGCTTTTATTACTCTTTATTTACTTATAATTGTAATCGGTACTGCACTAATAGCCCTATTGGGTACGGATCTACCCACATCAGTTGCAAATGTAGTTTCCGCCATTTCGAACGTTGGGTATAGCTTTGGAACCTTTGCACAAGGTTTTACAAATGTTGGGAGTGCCGAAAAAATTATACTTAGTTTTATTATGCTTGCGGGTCGCCTCGAGGTATTCACCTTTGTTGCGGTACTTTTACCAGTTTTTTACCGCCGTTAATTGCTGTTTTATGTTGCCAAGGCTACACGTGTTTAATGTAGGTAACGAAGTTACATTACCCTTTGCATCAAAAGTAGCCTATACTCTTCCCTTAGTAATACGAAAAATGAGATATGATTTAGCGGCATTACCTCGCATTGTTGCGAACGAAACACAAGGGGATGCCGTTCTTGTACCCAGCAACTACCCGAAAATTGAACATGAGACGTTAAAAACCAATATTCCCTTAATTGATATACAAACCATTCAAGCAGAAAAAAAACATTATTCTCTCGCATTATACGGTAACGAGCCTCCACTCGAAATGGATATTTGCAAGCAACTTACTGATATAGTTATACCCACACAACCACCCCTAACACAAAAAAACCTACAATCGTTTTATAACCGCTCGCTCGAGGAAAAGTTTCTCACAGAATACTACCCCGAGCTTGCCCCACATTGGGTAAACAATCAAAAAGAATTAACAGCACTACTCAACACAAAACAGAACTATATTGCAAAAACACCATTTAGTAGCTCGGGGCGAGGTATTTTTAATATCAAACTGGGCATTACTGACCTCGGAAAAATTCCTTATCCGTGCCTAATTGAACCTTACTATAGGATTGACGAAAATTGGGCTAACGAGTTTTACATTACCCCCAACGGCGAAGTTCAGTTCCTTGGGTTATCGTGTTTTGTAGTGCAAAACTTCCGCTATCTATACAATATAATTGCTCCCCAATCCGAATTAACCCAAAAACTATTTGCTACAATCGATATAACTACATTTAATAAAGCCCTTGTAAAACAAACCCAATTTATATCTTCCCATATTGCACCTTTTTACAGAGGGGCAATTGGTGTTGATATGTTTACTACAGGGGGGAAACTATTCCCTTGTTGTGAATTTAATGTACGGTACACTATGGGGCATTACGCTCTTAAGCTTTCCCAACTTGGGTTTAATAATACCATATTTTCCATTGCTCCTGTTAAACGACTACAGCAACTAAAGAATAAGAAACATACATACCTAACACCCCTAACGAACAACTCGCAGTTCATAGCCCTATTAGAATACGTCTAATCCTAAAAGCACCACGTAATATGGTGCCTTCAGGATTTTTCATTGCGAGGGATTTAAAATAGTTCCTATTTCAACAAGCAGAATAATGTGTACTTCAAGAACTTCAGATACAGCAAATAAGGCTGAAATAAAGTATTAATATCATTATTCTATTTCGAGCTGAAGAGTAATTTTCGGATGTAATTCCGATTCCGACGTTCCACGCAGTTCCGCATTTTTTAGAAGAAAATGAAAGGCAATTGTTACCGTAGGCTTCCCCCCATCCTCTACTTTCGTTGGAAGCTTTTCGATAGAAAGCTTACCTATATTTTCGAACAAAACAAGGTTTTGCCAAGCTTTCTTATCGTTCGCTTGTATGTGGAGACCTTTGCACGGCAGTAAGTCAGATTATAGGTTGTTATCTATTTGGTAAT
>JASBZJ010000061.1 GCA_029983495.1 Porphyromonas sp. | reverse complement strand
ATAAAGCTAAACCTACTGTTCTTCAGTTTAAGCAGCGAGAGCGTAATTATTTTCGCCAATTAAAAAGTTAGTGATGCTAGATGAAAACGTGTCACAGCAACAACACACGACATGCTTACGAACCCTTTCTCACGCTGTCAAAGCCAGGTCGACCCCAAAAACGATAAGAAACACTTTTACAAAAGTGCTTTTGTAGCCTAAGGTATAGCTAACGCCTTAACTAGTTACCCATATTGGCTTTTTGTTCGCACTGCAAATATACAACATTTTTTAGTTCCTAAATCCGATTTTTTATTTACCTTTGCGATGGACTCAAAAAGGTCGAACGTTTGGGCTGTTTGCTTGTTCGTTTAGTGTCGCTCTATTTTTATCTGGATTTAAAGATAACAATTGGAATACAATTTAGTATGAAAAGACGATTACAATTTGCTCTTGTGGTACTGGTAACTATGTTACCCTTAATGTGGAATGGCTTTACGATGAAAGCCCAAAACCCAGTTAGTTTTTACGACAAACCCTTAGGTATGCGCTTCGAAATTTTGGATGAGCAAAAGAAGGAAGTTGCTTTAGTTCCTCGCAAACCAGGGGATAATACTGTTGGGCGTCGGTACGCTGGACAGTTTGTTTTACCCGAAACTGTTACTTACAACAAACAAGTTTATACAGTTGTTGAAATTGGTGATAAGGCATTTCAAAGCGCAACAGAACTTAGAGCGATTGAGTTCAACGAAAGTTTACGAAAAATAGGCGACTACGCATTTGATGGTTGCGGTAAGCTCGAAATGAACGAGCTAGTAATTGGAGGTAAAATTACCTCGATTGGATTCGAGTCATTTAATGGTTGTGCGAAAATAAAAAAGTTTGTGTTGGGCAAGCAGTTAGAGAAAATTGGCAACAGCTCTTTTTCGCGTAACCCAGGGGCTGTTGTTCTTGAGGAAGGTAACCCCAACTTTGTAATGGAGAACGGGATGTTGTTCGTAAAGGATAAATCGGAACTTGTATACACAAGCCCATTTATCGAAACTGTTAACTTTCCAAAGGAATTACGTGTAATACGCCCCTATAGTATGCATTCGTTGCAACGTATTGAATCGATTGATGTTCCCGAAGGGGTTGTTGCTATAGGCGACCGAGCAATGGATATGGCTAATGTACTTAAACATGTAAGTTTGCCTGCTTCACTAGCTGAGTTTGGCAAAAGTGTACTATCAGGTGACACCGAATTAGAAACCATTAAAGTTGCGGATGGGAATAAGAACTTTATTGTTAAGGATGGGTGCCTATATTCAAAGGACTTAACAATACTTATCAAATGCCCGGTAGCCAAAAAATGGGATTCGGAAAAGTTCGTTATTCCTAATGGCGTAAAACGAATTGATGATGGCTGTTTTTCGAATGCCGGTTTTAAATCATACACATTTCCTGAAACCCTGGAGGAAATTGGAGACGCAGGTTTCTTCTTCAATGAATCGATAACAGAGGTACGCTTACCCTCTATAAAGAAGATTGGTTCTATGGCATTTTTGGGATGTTCGCAAATAAAACAAGTTCTACTTGGTTCTAAATGTGAAACATTGGGAAGATCCTGCTTTAGCTTTTGTGAGAATCTCTTAATATTCCAAGTTCTTGCGCAAACACCTCCGAAGCACGAGGAAACCTTTGTGGGGCTATTCCCCTCGAATTTGGAAGAGGATGGAACTTTATATGTTCCTATTGGTAAGAAAGACGTTTACAAGGATAGCAAAACGGGTGGTGACTTTGCTGCTATTGCCAAAATAATTGAAACCGATAAAATAATGCTCAATAGCGAAAATGTACTAAACAAAGCAAGTTTTTCGGTTTGTGGAGGTAAGGGTAGTGCTACTATCGCTACAAGCGATAGAACCGACTTTGAACTGTACGATATGGCAGGTAGCCTTATTTGGCGCGGAACAGTTTGTGGAGAAATAAATATTCCCCTAATAAAAGGTATCTATATATTAACTTCGCAAAATGGAGCTACAAAGGTTGTAGTACTATAAACTTTTTTATAAGGCCTTTGCAGAGGGGTATTCCCCCTGTGCAAAGGTCAAAAGTATATAACATTTGGCAAAAGGAAGTTCCTTATTGAGTGAATTATGAAGAAACTATCGCCATTCGACACTCAAACAATGATGAAGTTTATTTTATTGCACATCTTTCTATTAATAACTTCATTTTCAGTATTAGCACAAGGGGTAAAACCGCCTATTGCTGAAAGTATATCAATAAAGCGAAATGAAGAAAAATCGCGGATTGAAGTTCGTTGGAAAAAAGTACCAGAAGCAACAAAATACCTTATTTCGGTTTATAGTCGCAGTAATTACTTTTCCACACCATCCTACCTAAATGGTATCGAAAAACGAGAAGTGAAAGCTACTGCTACTGCTATCCCTCTTGCTGTAATACAAGCCAATGAACAGTACTATATTCGTCTTTACTCCGTAAGTGGAGATGCGGTTAGTGATGCTACAGAGGAAGTGCCATTACTTTGGGAAGAAACCGATTATAGGTTTTTAAGTCCCATATCGAATGCGCCTGAATGTAATTTAACCGATAACAAGTACAACCTTTTGTGGGCAATTGATAATCATGCTGCATTTTACAATGTAAATGGATACGTAAAGGAGGTATTTGAAAGTGCAGGAGAGTTTGTTTTTTATGAAGATTTTAATGGTATTAATATTGGTAATCGGGATGAACCAATCGAAGTTTCAAATGCAACGAAAATTTCAATCGATGATTTTTGTAAGGTTAAGGGCTGGGGGGGAGCACCTCTTTCAGTAGCACAAGGAGGCGTGTTATTAAGTAATCGTTATGCCTCTTTTGGGATATGGAGTTATTTTGATCTTCCTAATATGACATTAGGAAATGATAATGGTGAAGGCCAGTTTACAATTCAGATAAAAGTAGAGGCCTCGGCAGGTGATACGTTAGTAGTAAACTTGTATGATGAAAAGCTGGGGCGGAATAACCACGTTGATTTATTAGAGACGAAAAAAGAAGAACTCTCCCAAAATGAACAAATTATTAGTTTCAATTTTAGCAAGGGTACGCCAAGCTGCTTTTTGTCACTCGAAGTTCATAATCCCAAGCACCAAGCTGTTGTTCCGTTTATAGATGAAATAAGAATTAAGCGAACAATGAAGGCGGGTGATTATATGCGTCTTCTAATGTTTAAACAAACTACAAACACCCATTCGTTAATCATAAACCCATCAACTATTGCAGTAGAAGAACGAAAAAATCTACAGCAAGTTGTATTTACGGTTAGCTCGGGTTTTATAAAACAAAAACGAATCTTTTCGCCAGAATCGCCCGAAGTGATTGCGAAATCTATAGCAGATTGTTATGAAGCACTTGAAACAAACCAAAAGTTACGCTATTACCTTTTCGAAAACGAATTGATTGTTCAAGAGGTGTCAAACAATTGCCTTGTGCAACTATTCAGTCTTGAGGGAAAATGTGTTGCAACTCGCATTGGAAGTGGAGCATTGTCATTCGAAAAATTAAGTGGATTTTTTATACTCAAAGCTGGCTCACAATCCGAACTTATCCTTCTTTAGTTAGATAACATATTTGTGTATTCTTTAAAAGTCGCTGTTCCTATCATGTTTGATATTCCATGAAATACACAATAGCATTTTTCGAATCCATAATATGTCATGAAACGAACACTATTTTGGCAACTTATTGCGATTTCTCTTATTCCTATTGCTGTAGCGGGCTAATTCTCAAAAACAGGAGAAGAACCTATACTGAAGAACATACCTAATACATCTATTCCAATATTTATCAGTAAAATGTTGGTGTTGGATAGTATTTATAGTTACACCTTAAATAGCATAAGCTGAACCATAAGCTTGGATTGATGTCTTCTACGGGGAGTAGTGTTGCTGACCGCCACTGAGTAGCACTCCTTCTTAATTCCGTGAACTATTTGCATAATCCCCCCCTCCCGATGCTAGGTTCTTAATACCGTATCCTTTTTAGTTATACGCTGTATTATTCTCTTTTGAAATAGTCGTAAAAGCCTCCTAAAACAATATATTTATTTATCTTTGCTATGTGATGTTGAAATATTGGTATTAAAAAGTTGATGCTTGATTTATTTTGGATGTTAAACTATTGATAAAAGAAGAAAACAGTAAGTATATATAAAGTATGAAAAGAAGATTACAAATTGTGCTTACAGCACTGGTAATGATGTTACCGTTATGGAAAGGTTTTGTAATGCAAGCCAATGCACCCTCATTATCCAAGGGGGGAAGAATAACACTTACAACTGCCAATGAGGTTGGAAAACGAATAGAATTTCATATAAAAGCCGAGTCGGATATAACCATTACAGGCGTAAACGAACCGGCCCATAAAGGCTATGGCGTATATACTATAAAAAGTCAAACTGTTGTAATTGAAGGCTCGGTTACTTTTTTTGCATGCAACGGACAAGCAATTACTAGCATCGATTTAACCCAGTGCCCTACCTTAACCGAATTACAGCTTTCGGGGAACCTTTTTACAAAGCTTGACTTAAGTCAGAATAAGAACCTAAAAAAGGCTATGTTTTACCAAGGGAAACACGAACAGCTTATCTTAGGCGAGCTACCCAATTTAACCGAGTTGGTGTGTCACGCAAATGCACTTACTAAATTGGATTTAAGGGGCGTGAAAAAACTAATTAAATTGTGGTGTTATCAAAACCCCAACATAAAAGAATTGGAGGTTTCGCATTTAGTGGAGCTTCGAGATTTTTGTTGCGATAACACAGGCATTAGTAAGCTCAACCTCAATAGCAATAACAAGCTCACAAAGCTTATTTGTAATCAAAATCCCCTCGGTACGCTTGATGTAACACAATGTCCCGAGTTGAGTTATTTGTCGTGTGCTTTGTGTGGGCTAACCAATTTAGATGTTACAAAAAACCTCAAGCTTACAGAACTTATCGTTTTTGAGAACCGCTTGGACAACATTGATATAACTAAGCTCAGTAAGTTAAAGCAACTTGTGCTGTATGGTAATCGCATTGATTTACAAACCATGCATGCCATTGTTATGGCTTTACCAACATACGACAAAAAAAGCTATACGAAAGGTCAGCTTGTACCCATGTCGTTAATTCCCGAAAAGGAGAAGAATCATTGCTCAAAAGTCACTGTTGACTTAGCCAAAAGTAAAGGTTGGAGTGTGTATGCGCAAACAGAAAATAGTTTTGTTCCATACGAGGGCAGTGATGAAGAATTAGATAGCGATATTCCTAACGATGGTAGTAGCTATTTGGTGTTGTATTCCAATAAAACAAAGGGTGAGGTAATTAGGATAAACTTTCAGGCCGTATCAGCAGTAACAATTCGTGGAGCCGATGCGAAGCTCATCGATAATAACAACATAGATATTACTCTTCGCCAGGATAAGGTTGTTATTGGCGATTTTTTAGCTTTTGCAGCTCAAAACGTAGGCTTAACAAAGTTAAAACTCAAACAACCCTTGCTAATTAATTTGTGGGTGGATCGTAACCGGCTTACCGAAATTGATTTTTCAAAGGCAAAAGCAATTCAGATATTAAATGTATCGGAGAACAACTTCGAAACATTAAACATAGATTTCCTAACCAACTTAGATGTGTTATACTGTAATAACAATAAGCTTAAGCAATTAAGCACATATTGGAATCAACGCTTGGCCAAACTTTATTGTCAGAATAATCAGCTCGAAGCTTTAAACTTAAGCCGTAACCCTTCAATTAGCTTGGTTTACATGTATAATAATCAACATAAGCCCTGGCAGGGCTGGAGGTTTCTTTAGCCAACTTCCCGTGTTTAATAACGACGAGTTTGGCTCCCCCTTAGGAAAGATACTTTTTGTTGATACCAAAAGCTCAACCGAACGAAACGGAGCTTATTCATCAGATATTACTCTTGCTAAGACAAAAAAGTTCGATGTCCATAATCTTAACGGTGCCTCAAACCCTGATTCAAGTATTCCTTATAAAGGAATAAATAACACGCCAGGACGTAGTAAGCAATGGAAGTTATATGTTGGTGGTGTACAGGTGAACGAAAACAATGCACACGATATTTTAGATGATGGCGGAAGTGCTGTTTTTGATGCGACAAATAAACAACTTATACTTACTAACCTAAATGCTACTTCGCTACAAGGGGCTGGTATTGCTAATAGCGAAATAGATAACCTTACAATAGTATTAAAGGGGAACAACAGCATAGCAACAAGCTTTCCGCAAGGACCAGGCTTAGCCCTAAGCCATCCCACAAAAATCATTGGGAAAGGTACCTTAACTATAAAATCGGGTGAACGAAGTGCTGGTATATATATAAATAAGTCGATCCTCACTATCGATAATTGCCAAGTAAGCGTTGTGGGTAACCTTGGTATATGCGGTTACGATGGAAGCTCAAACGAAATGCTTATTCTTAATAATGCAAAGTTTAATGTAGACGTTTCGAAAGGGGTACTATTTCAAATGAACAAATTTATACTCAATGACTGCCATATCACGGAGCCTGATGGTGTAATATTTTTGGATGAGGAACACGCTTTATTTGATAACTCGGGAAAGTTATTATTGAGGCACTTAGTTATCGAAAATGATAAAGCCTTTAATTCAAATCAAACGTTAGAAAAAAGCTGTGACGTAAAAGTAGTGGCGATATATAGCATCCTTGGAGAGCCCTTGGAAAGCTTTCAAAAGGGAATTAATATAGTACGCTATAGCAATGGTCAGGTTAAAAAGTTAATATGGTAATGTTACTATGCGCAACCCTATCTTTATTAAGATACATTTCAAGGGAATCTCTTTTACGGGAATTGATTGACGCTTGTTTAGCCATAGAATGATGCGAATAAAACACCAATGGCAGTTTTTGCTGTTGGTGTTTTATTGGGTAGGGGAGAATGGAACGTAATATATAACCCTCGAAAAAAGGAACTCAAATGTGTAAATGTTTTTTCTACGCATGGGCGTAAAAGGATAATAGAACTAACAAAACTATTTGTACTTTTGGAGTGAATTAGAACAAGTCTCAAATATCAATTAGCCGTTAAGGACCCCTTAAATTTACCGTAGGAGAAAATTAGTATTAGTATAAGTGTAAGAGCCCCTTTTAGCTTGTATAATGCTCAGTGTAAAAGCACATAATTATAAGCAAATGCCAAAGCCTATTTTACCATAACCTATATAAAAGCCATAATCACTATGAAAAGTTCTTCCATTATAAAGTTCACAATTACTTTGTTATTACTTATCCCCCTTTGCGCTAAGGCTCAAGTAAAAGTTACACTTCAACCTCAGGAGGCTTTTTCTGCAAGTAATCTACTCATTATAAGCGATGGGCAAAATCATCGTGGTGTAATATCGCTTGAATGCCTAGTAATTGATGGTGTTCAAAGCCTTGTCCAACTGGTTTATTTGCCGAATAGCGACCGTACAATAAATTGGGAAAAAGCGTGGATGCTTGGGAAAAACGAGCTTATAACCTTCGATAAAGTTGGTGGCACTACGCATAGCCATAATATACCAGAGGCGTGGAAACAAGCATTATACATTAACAAAGGAAACGAGGTTAGTTATGTTCCTAACAATAGTGCAATAGAGGCTCAGCTTTCACCATTACGAATTTCGGATGTGCGTTCAAACGAAACTGAACATTACGCATTAGTAAAGGTAGGGTTACAAGTATGGATGCGCGAAAACTTGCGAACATTTCACTTCGCAAATGGTGAAGATATTCCCTTACCCCAGAATAAATCACAATGGGAAGAAACAAAACAGCCCGCTGTAACCATATACGATGGAAAAGATGACAATAAGGCAATTATGGGTGCTTTGTATAATTGGTATGCTGTGGTCAACGAAAAAGGTCTTGCGCCAAAAGGGTGGAAAGTTCCATCACTTGATGACTATAAAACCTTAGTGAAATATTTAGACCCCAAAGGTTTTATGCCCGATGAATACGACAATCCTTGGGCTTTATCGTATACTGTAGGCGAGCAACTTAAAAGTAAACAAGGGTGGACTACTCCCCCTAACCCAGGTAGTGGTAAACTACAAGTTGGTAACAACTTGGCTCAGTTAAATATTGCACCTATGGGAAGTACATCAACGAGTAAGTATTTTAATGGCTATTCAGGGAAAGGGCTACAAGCATATCTTTGGACATCTTCAGAAAATGCTGATGAAAGTAAAAAAGCGATGTTCATTCGTTTTTATTGGGATTCACAAGTAGCAAATACTTTTTATGAAGATAAGTTTATGGGGTTTTCGGTACGTTGTATAGCTGTAGATCCTTTAAAACTAGCCCCCATAGTAGAAACGTTCGACAGGACTGAGTTTACATTAGAAAAACCTGGTACATTAGCCTCCTTTATAAACGAGAACCATTATTCCCAGTTATCATCACTCGTTTTAAGTGGTAAGGTTGATGCTCGCGACTTTGCAACACTTGCAAAACTGAAAAAACTTTCATCTCTAACATTGAACAATGTAGCGATTGTTGCTTATAAAGGGAACGAAGGTCCCATTAAGGGAACTAAGCAATACCCCGCAGGAGAACTGCCAATGCAGGCTTTAATGAATAACCAAACCTTGCGAAGTTTTGAGGCGATAGGCGAACAAATAACATCACTTGGTGCGAAATGCTTCGAAAACTGTTCGCAACTTTCTTCTGTAAAGCTTCCCCATTCTATAACGGAATTCGCTGGCAGTAACTTTAAAAATTGCATCCGCTTAACCACAATAAAACTTCCCCTTGCTCTGACCGATTTGGGTTATAGTACATTCGAGGGGTGTAGTTCGCTCACACAAATCGAGTTACCTACACAATTAAGCGAACTAGGCGAAAGCGTTTTTAAGAACTGTACGGCACTAACCCAAATAAGTATTCCAACTCAACCACACGATTTTTCAATTGGGATGAGCGCTTTCGAAGGATGTTCGGCACTTAAGGAAATAACCATTCCTAATAACGTTACTGCTGTAGGAATGTTTGCTTTTCAAAATTGTACAGCACTTAGCCGAGTTATCTTAAGCAATAGCCTCGATGAGCTTGCCTATGGCACATTTATTGGAGCTACGTCGCTAAATGATGTCGTTATACCCAAGAGTGTTAAATCTATTGGGGCTTTTTGTTTCCAGGGGTGTTCAGCACTAAAACAGCTTACCATTCCAAAAAGTGTAACCAAGATAGCCAATGGAGCATTTCGTGGAGTAAGTTGTAGTTTTAACTTGCCTCCAGAATCGGTATTTAAGGTTGAAAAACAAATGTTACTAACCAACGATGGCAAGCTTTTAATTCATTTGCCCGCAAATTACCTAGGGAAACTTGTTATTCCGCAAGGAGTTGAAGTTATTGGTGGTGCGGCTTGTGCCGATTGTAAAGGTTTACGCGAAGTAGATATTCCTGCCTCTGTAAAGAATATTAAGTTACTTGCATTTGATAATACAGCCATCTATTCTGTTACAATGCGCTCGCTTTCACCCAGTAGTATCGTTGTTGGAGAAGCTCCTTTTGGCGAAATGGACTACAGTCGTTGCGAACTACATGTTGATAAAACAGCAATAGATGCATACAAAAGGCTGGAGCCGTGGAATAAGTTCAATATCCTAGGGGAAATACTTTCTTCTTTAAAAGTTTCGCCCATCTATACAATTATAAGTACAACCCCATTGGTTATTAAATGCCCCATCGCTACGCCCTATTCTGTTTATACCCTTAGCGGTATTGTGCTAAAGCGTGGTGCCACAACCTCTCCGTTTTTTACGCTTGCTGACGATATCGATTGTGGAACTTACATTATTACGCTTGGGACACAAAGTTTTAAAGTATCGTTATAGAGGGGATGTCGGTAATAAGTTTATTGA
>JASBZJ010000060.1 GCA_029983495.1 Porphyromonas sp. | reverse complement strand
CACATTGCCACGTTAATACTAACTTTTTTCTACCGCAATATGCCTGAGCTTATTGCTGGGGGGCACGTTTATTTGGCTACCCCACCCTTATACCTGTGCAAAAAGGGCAAAATACAAGAATATTGTTGGACCGAACAACAACGCTACAGCTTTATTGAGCGTTATGCCGATGGCAATGAAGGACGTGTACATGTTCAACGTTACAAAGGGCTTGGCGAAATGAACGACGAACAACTGTGGGAAACCACGATGAACCCCAACACTCGAATACTGAAACAAGTAACTATCGACAATATTCCAAACGCTGATGAAACATTCTCGATTCTTATGGGAGAGGATGTTGCCCCACGAAGAGAGTTTATCGAACAAAATGCAACTTATGCACGAATAGATGCTTAGTGCAAAAACCTAAAAACCAACAATGCCTGCCCTAAACCCAACAGTAGGGTTTGGGGGGATAGTTGTAGTTGTTCACAAAAAAGTAGTTGCTATACCTATTTAAATAATGACCCCGATTAACAAAAAACCTATACTTCATAACAGAAACCCTAAAAACAATGGGTCGAAGCACTTTAGGCTTACATGGATATACCTCGCAATTGGGTTTATTCTTCTTGCCATTTTATTCCTTAAGCCACAAGCACCAGGGCAAAAAAACATATCTTGGGACAAGTTTCAAGAATATGCTAAGAATGGTGCATATGCTACTGTTACTGTAAACAAATCACGCCAAGTAGTAACCGCACAAGTTCGACCAGAAAAGGCATTATATGTATTCAAAGGCGAATTGAAGCAAATTAATGAGCGTAAGAGCTTCAATTTGTTAGGTGATTCGTCTCCAGAATACGTTACCACAACAGAAATTCCTAATGTTCAAGCATTTGAAAACTTCCGTAACGAAAATAATATCGTTTTAGAAGTAAAATATATTAATGGGAGTAGTGTATGGGGTTCAATTCTCATGAATATCGTTCCCTTTATAATATTTCTGCTCATTTGGTTCTACCTCATGCGTGGCGCATTTTCACGTGCAGGCGGAGGTGGTGCAGGTGGTAGCATTTTTAATGTTGGCAAAAGCAAAGCCAAAGTATACGACCGCACCATGGTAAATGTAACCTTTTACGATGTTGCAGGGTTACACGAAGCTAAGCAGGAAATTCAGGAAATTGTAGACTTCCTTAAAGCACCTGATAGATACACCAAATTAGGGGGCAAAATACCCAAAGGAGCTTTGCTTATTGGTCCTCCGGGAACAGGTAAAACTCTACTTGCAAAGGCCGTAGCAGGCGAAGCGCATGTACCCTTCTTTTCGATGAGCGGTAGCGACTTTGTGGAGATGTTCGTGGGAGTAGGGGCGAGCCGTGTACGCGACCTATTTGCTCAAGCAAAGGAAAAATCGCCTTGTATAGTATTCATCGATGAAATTGATGCCGTTGGTCGTGCACGTGGAAAAAACAATAACCTTGGTGGCAACGACGAACGCGAAAACACGCTAAACCAACTTCTAACCGAGATGGATGGTTTTAGTAGTAATAGTGGTGTAATTGTACTTGCTGCAACGAACCGAGTTGATGTTTTAGATCAAGCTTTACTACGTGCTGGTCGATTCGATCGACAAATTAGCGTTGATTTACCAGATATCAACGACCGCAAGGAAATATTCCAAGTACACATGAAGGGTCTTCGTTTAGGCTCAACGGTAGACCTCGATACACTTGCGCGTCAAACCCCAGGATTTAGTGGTGCTGATATAGCCAACGTTTGCAATGAAGCCGCACTCATTGCCGCACGTTACAACAAACCAGCCGTTGAACGAATTGATTTTAATAATGCTATCGACCGAATTATTGGTGGACTAGAAAAGAAAAACCGTATTGTTACCGAAGAGGAACGCAGAAGCATTGCCATACACGAGGCCGGACACGCAACTGTAAGCTGGCTTATAGAATATGGAAATCCCCTTGTAAAAGTTACCATTGTTCCGCGAGGTAAAGCTTTAGGGGCGGCTTGGTATATGCCCGAAGAAAGACAAATTACACATAAGCAAGTGCTCCTCGACGAAATGTGTTCTCTTCTTGGAGGTAGAGCCGCTGAAGAACTTTTTCTAGGTCATATTTCCACAGGTGCAGCAAACGACCTCGAGCGTGTTACTCGTTTAGCGCAGGCTATGGTTAGCGTTTACGGTATGAGCGATAAAATTCCTAACGTAAACTTCTACAATCCACAAAACGAATATAACTTCCAAAAACCATATAGCGAAAAAACAGCTGAACTTATCGATAGCGAGGTAAACAGCTTTATAGCTTCGCAATACGAACGCGCTAAAGCAATTCTTCTTGAACATCAGGAAGAGCACCACAAAATCGCCGATCGATTGCTTACCGAGGAAGTTATTTATACCGAAGATGTTGAGAACATTTTAGGGAAACGCAAGTGGAAAAGCCGTTCGGAAGAACTGCTACTTGATAATCCGAAGGAAGAGCCTCAACAAGCAGAAAGCACAAACCTTCCTCAGGTGCCTACTCCCCCCAGCTTACCTAAGGAAGCAATGCCCCCTAGCGACGATAAATAACCAAAGTTATGTTTTGATTACATAGCCTTTACACCCTTTATACTAGCTACTACCTATATGGAAAGTGTAAAAGAGCGATTCAAGAAAATGAACAACCTTACAGTGCGAACAATTTCGGGTGCTGTATACGTTGTCTTATTGCTTGGGGCATTATCGGCTAGCAATGCAATATTCTTTGTACTGCTGTTCTCTTTGTTTGCGATACTTGCCACTATCGAGTTCAACCTCATGACCCAAGTAAACCGAACGCATCCCTTTAGAACAGCTGCTGATGCATTAGCTACCGTTTGGGTTTTTCTTATGGGCTACCTTATTGGAGCAGGGCAAAACCGTGCAGTCCTATGGATACCTATCGTAAGCTATGTTATATATATCCTAGTACGAAGTTTATTTACCGACGAGGGACGCGAACTTAAAGCTATCAGCAATTCTCTTTTTCCGCTAATTTACATTGGTCTTCCTTTTGCTTTATCGGCTCTTATTTCGGTACACACAGTAAACTATTTTCAGCGTACACTTTTTGTAGGCGAAGCATTGCTTACCGTGTTTATTTGTGTTTGGGCAAACGATTGCTTTGCATACTTGGTGGGTTCGGCATTTGGCAAAAGAAAACTAATACCAAGACTTTCACCCCACAAAAGTGTTGAGGGGTTTATTGGGGGCATGGTGGCAAGTGCACTTATTGCCATGCTATTCCCAGCATTATTTCCTTACTACTTCGGAGGGTTCTCGTTATTCTCAATGGCGATGTATGGGCTGTTTATTGGCTTACTTGCCTCAATAGGCGACCTTTTTGAATCAATGCTTAAACGGCGTTTCGGCGTAAAAGATTCAGGATGGGTTATTCCGGGGCATGGAGGCATACTCGACCGCATAGATAGTTTTCTGTTTGCCGTAATGGGTGCTTTTGTTCTATTTTCAATTATTGCCTATTAACGAGCCGAACCTCATGTAACGAACAGTAATAATCAAAATTTTCTTCATTGTCTATTGTTGCTCGCCTAGGGGAAAATTCCCCTAGGCGAGCTGTTTTTTTATGGGGGGGGGAGGAACTAATAGCTTTAATTACAACTCATTAAATTACGGAACTAGCAAAAAAACAAAACACACTATTTAACAAAAACGAAACATTATGTATATAGGTTCGTAACAAAGGCCGGCTAACTTTGCACCCAGTTACGAGGCAACCGATTTTGAACCTCGCTAGTAGTAAATGAACAACTCGATGCAAATACTATTCAGGTTTCGCATACCTATAACATTCTGTTCAATAGCCCTTACCTTATGTTTTACGAGCTGCAATAGTAGCGATAGGCTTAGTGGTGAAGGGGCTTCGTTTCCAAAAGATTTTTACGAAGAACTTTTCGACCATTACTACGACCTCACTGGGGCACGAATCGAATACGGCGGGCAAGGTAGCGGTGCAGGTATTACCAGTTTAAAAAATAAAGTAGTGGATTTTGCAGGTAGCGACGCATACCTTTCGGACGAAGAGCTAAAAAGCATGCCAGCCGAAGTAATACACATACCCACCTGCATGGGGGCTGTAGTACTAGGCTATAACCTTAAGGGTGTAAAAACGTTACAGTTAACCGGTAAAATCATTGCCGATATCTATTTAGGGAATATCGTAAAATGGAACGACAAAGCCATTGCAGAACTAAACCCTACAGAAAACCTTCCCAATACGAAAATTATTCCCATAAGGCGGAGCGATGGTAGTGGTACAACCTTTGTTTTTAGCGATTACCTAACAAAAGTAAGCCCACAATGGAAAGAAACGCTTGGGCGAGGCAAATCGTTGAAATGGCCTAACGGAATAGGCTTAGCGGCAAAAGGGAATGCTAATGTTGCTGCAACACTCGAACAAACCAATGGGGCAATTGCTTATATCGGGTCGGAATACAGTTTTTCGCGCAATATACCTTCGGCTACTATAGCCAATGCTAATGGCGAATTTATCGCTCCCTCGCTCGAATCGATATCTAAAGCCGCAAAGGGCGATATCCCAAGCGATACTCGCACTATGATAACCAATAGTACAGCCAAAGGCTCGTACCCCATAAGTTGTTTTACTTGGATGCTCATCTACAAGGAGCAAAATTATCAAGGTCGCAAACGGGACAAAGCAGTAAATACTGTAAAACTTATGCGATGGATTCTTTCAGACGAAGCACAAAGCCTTGCCGAAACGGTCGATTTTGCACCACTTCCATGGGGTGTTCGCCAAAAGGCTCTTCATCAACTCGAAAAGATAACCTACGGGGGTTTACCCATTTAATACGCTCACCTTAGTAAACACCTCGCTACTCTTTCAAATATGTACACAACACGCATATCGAACAATAAAGCAAAAAAGCAAACGCAACCGTTAGGCGATAGCCTTTTTAAGGGTTCGCTAAAAATTGCTGCGCTTCTTTTACTCGCAATTCTTGTATTACTGGTTGTTGTATTAGTTTTCCAATCGTGGCAAGCCATCAAACAATTCGGCTTCTTTGGGTTCCTATTCTCATCGGAATGGGACCCCACGAAAGGAAGTGAACATTACGGAGCATTGTCGTTCGTAGTAGGTACTCTGTTAACCGCCATTCCCGCTCTGCTTTTTTGCATTCCCTTTGCTTTACCCATTGCCTTATTTGTGGGCGAATACTACAAAGGGAGTTCCATTGCACGAGCGGTTACTACATTAGTTGATTTACTTGCAGGTATACCTTCGATAGTATTTGGGCTTTGGGGCTTTTATACATTACGCCCTATAATCGATGCAATCGATGGACCTAACCACAATGGGTTTGGCTTGCTCACGTCATCGCTCATTCTTGCCATTATGATTATTCCCTATGCAGCAACATTAAGTGCACAATTTATTGCCCTAACACCTAAAAGCCTTAAGGAAGCAGCATATAGTTTAGGTTGTACCCGTAGCGAAGTTATACACCACGTGGTGTTGCCTTATTCATCCTCGGGCATTGTTGTAGCGTTTATACTAGCTTTAGGGAGGGCATTGGGCGAAACTATGGCAGTGACCATGCTTATAGGTAATACCGATGCCCTCCCAAAAAGTTTTTTGGATACAGCACAAAGCATGGCTTCGGTAATAGCAAACCAATTTAGCGAAGCCAGTGGGTTAAAACTAAGTAGCCTTATGGCTGTGGCATTGGTTTTACTGCTTGTTACCGTAATTGTAAATGCATTGGCAAAACTTTTTCTGAAACTTAAAGGGAATACTCAATAAACTATATGCAAAGCAATACATCGAACATTACCGAACCACAACTAACTAGGCGACGTATAAAGGATAAAGCCACATTTATACTTGTTCTACTATTGGTAACTATTGCTCTTTTACCCCTATTCTTTATTATTGGCGAAATAGTAATAAAAGGTATAGGGCACCTTAACACTAACTTTTTTACCGAACGCGTGCCTACACTATCGCAAGCAAAAGCAGCACACGAAGCCGTACTTCCAACACAAAAAGTTACATTACCAGGGGGCATTGCTAACGGCATTGTAGGCACCCTTGTTATGGTTTTAATTGCTGCTGTAATAGCCATTCCATTGGGTATACTTGGAGGCATATATCTTTTCGAAGGCAAGCAATCGCCTTTCGCAAAAGTGGTTCGCTTTAGCAGCGACCTTTTACAAGGCGTTCCCTCTATAGTTATTGGTATATTTATTTACGCCCTGGTAGTTGTACCCATGCGTAGTTACTCGGGGCTTGCGGGTTCACTTGCACTTGCTGTTATGATGCTTCCTCTAATCATACGCTCTACCGAAGAAACATTGCTTCGTTTACCCAAAACGCTTAAGGAATCGGCTTTAGCTTTAGGAACATCGTACCGTAAAACCTTGCTGGGAGTATTAGTTCCTTCGGCTCGTGGAGGTATTACTACGGGGGTTCTACTAGCTTTAAGTCGTGTTATGGGCGAAACTGCACCGTTAATGATGACTGCCCTAGCAAGTAGATGGGTAAATTGGAACCCCTTTGAGCCTATGAGTGCTATACCTCTGCTTATTTGGCAGTTCTACAACAACCCCTTTCTGCAGGAAATGATTTGGAGTAGTGCCCTATTCCTTTTGCTACTGGTACTATCGTTTAACGTTGTGGCACATACCCTAGCAAAACGTGCATAAGCAGTATTACAACTTTATCAACTAACAATTGGCTGTACTTAGGCTATGATAGACACATTACCCCTTTCCGAATGTAATAAAATAAGCACTATGCCCAATACTGAACTTATTAATACCCCCCAAACCCCTACCCCCGAAAACAATCCTATTATATTGGAACTCGATAATGTTTCGATTAGCTATACCCCTGAAAAAATTGCTGTCAACCAAGTTTCGGCAAACATTTACGATAAAAGCATCACAGCAATTATGGGTCCTAGTGGATGTGGTAAAAGTACACTGCTACGTGCTATTAACCGCATGCACGACCTTTACAAAGGAATAATAGTTACAGGCAACATTATAATTGCTGGCGAAAATATAAACAACAGCCACCCCATGAACGTACGTCGTAAAGCGGGTATGGTATTCCAACAACCAAACCCATTCCCCACCATAAGCATTGCCGAAAATGTTGTTGCGGGCTACAAACTTAATGGGTTAAGGCTTAAACGTAGTGAAAAAGAGGAAATAATCGAAACCTCGCTAAGGAATGTTGGCCTTTGGAACGAAGTAAAGGATAGTTTACAAAAAAAAGGAGCGTTTTTATCGGGAGGGCAACAACAAAGGTTATGTATAGCACGAGCATTAGCCCTAAGACCCGAAATATTATTAATGGACGAACCCACCAGTGCACTCGACCCCATTGCAACAAACCGTATTGAGGAACTTTTACTTGAGCTTAAAAAGGAAATTGCAATCGTTATTGTTACACACAATATGGGGCAGGCAGCGCGTATTTCGGATCGCTCGATGTTTATGTACCTTGGCGAGCTGGTAGAATACGATATTACCGAAAAAATGTTTACCAACCCGACCCATAAACGAACCGAACAATACCTATCGGGGAATTTTGGCTAATGCCTTGCGTATCTTTTTATGGGCTTAATTGCCATGCAAAAACAAGAATTCTTCAAATAGCTTCCTCTTTTTTAGTATCATTGTACCCGCTATTTGGTAAAACAAAATGTTGCAACCTATGACAAAAACAGTATCGAACCTCGAACAACGCTTATTACTCATAAAAGAGAACTTTAATATACTTGCTAAAGTAGTTACTCAACAAAGCGAATATGTTCGCCACATCCTTACAAATCTAGCTAACCCGCAAAAGGATATTCGCGAAAAAATCGATTGGAACGAAAACCTTATTGATAGCTTGGAAGTAAAAATACGAAGCGAGGTAATTAACGCTATAGTACTTTACTCACCTCGAGCGGTTGAAAGTCGAAGACTGTTTGCCTACATCGATAGTACTGGTTACCTCGAACGCATTGGCGACCTTTACCTTAATATTGCCGAGCATGCCCTATCAATCGATACAAATACGAACATTTATAACACTACCTTTGAGCAGATTATGGATATGTTCAACGAAGCCCATAAAATGGTTGCCAATGCTATAATAGCGTTTTCCTTGCCCGATGCCGAACTTGCTCGCGAAGTTATTGAAAACGACCATAAAATCGACGAGGTATACCGCCATATATTGGGCATTTTACCTACTTCGCTTCAGCAACAATACTCCTCCGAAGCCATCCATACTGCACTAGCTGTAAATAGTATTAACTATAATATCGAGCGTATTAGCGATAATGCAACAAATATTGCCGAAGCTACCATATATAATGCCGAAGGAACAAACGTAAAACACAATCATAACTATGACGCATAACCAACCCATAAAAAAAATCCTATTGGTTGATGATGAACAGGATTTGCTTGAAATTTTAAGCTTTAACCTCGAAGGGAAAAACTACCACGTCGAAACCGCCACTTCGGCTCTCGAAGCTCTCGAAAAAAACATCAATAGCTTCGACCTTATTCTTCTCGATGTTATGATGCAAGGGATGAGTGGATTTCAGTTTGCCGAGGAAATACGCCGAAAAAGAGGTTGCAATACCCCCATAATTTTCCTTACCGCAAAAGATACCGAAAACGACCTCCTTACAGGGTTTAGTTTGGGTGCCGACGATTATATTTCGAAACCCTTTAGTATAAAGGAAGTTATGGCTCGCATACAAGCTGTACTAAACCGAACCAGCAACGATACCCATTTCGCTGAAAGCAATACCATTGCTATTGCCGATGTGGTAATTGATTTACCCAGTAAAACTGTAAAGGCAAATGGAGAAGTCGTAAAATTGGCAAAAAAGGAGTTCGAGATACTGCAGCTTCTTGCTGAAAAACCGAACTATGTGTTTCCCCGAACAACGATATTGGATCGAATTTGGAAAGGGGAATACGATGGAGGCGATAGAACTGTTGACGTACACATTACCCGACTACGCAAAAAACTTCAAAACGCACATGTACAAATTGTTAACCGTTCGGGCTTTGGCTATAGCATTGTTGAAAAAAATATCGATGAATAAGCTTTAACAAACACCGTATGAGAACGTTTAACTATAAAGTTAGGGCTACATTGTTCTTTTCGCTTATACTTTTTGCCCTTGCCACTATTGTACTAGTATTGCACAGGCAAAGCGAACGAACCATACAAGAAGATGCTTTTTATAAACAGATGGAAAACTACGCCGATATTATCGATAAGTCGCTCAACAAGGAGGGGCTTAACGAATCCCAAGGCGATTCCATTCCCTTTGAACAATATCAGCAAATCACCGAAACTGCAGTGTCGTTATTCCCTAGCGACTTGCGCGTTACCATTATACTTGCTTCGGGCAAAGTGCTTTTCGATAACGAAGCTCTTAGTATGCAATTCGATAGCCACCGAAACCGAAGCGAAATACTACAAGCGTGGAATAAAGGTGAAGGAAAAGCTATTCGGCAAAGCGCATCACTCAAGCGAAAGTACTGTTATTACGCAAAGCGTTACATGCTTAAAGAGAACAATACCTACTATTATATCCGCACTGCTTTACCCTACGAAATACACTATTCTGGTATATTCCATAGCAACAAAAGCTTTGTACTGCTCGTTATTATTCTGTTTGCTTTGGGGCTTCCAGTTCTGCTAATCTTTACAGGTAGAATTAGTAACGCCCTTCAAACCCTACAACATTACGTACTGCAAGCAAACAAAACTGGCAACTTCGAGGGAATCGACTTTCCCAAGAACGAAATTGGCGACCTCTCGCGCGAAATAAAAAATACCTTTGTTATGCTTCAACAAAGCAAAAACAAAGCTCAAGAGGAACGCGAAAAGCTACTGAGCCACTTTTCGCATTCGGGCGAGGGAATTGCGTTCTTTAACGAAAAGGGCGATTTTAGCTATGCTAACAGCCATTTTATTAGACACTTAAATAAAATGGTAGACGAACCCACTTACATG
>JASBZJ010000059.1 GCA_029983495.1 Porphyromonas sp. | reverse complement strand
TGTTAGTCAAGCCTGTATTGTAGGTTACCATGGTTCGATGGTTGTAGGAGCGATTGCTATTGCTATAGGTAATGCGCCCACCTTTTCCAAACAACGAGGGACGAGTAGAAATATTTACAGCACCACCAACGCTCCCAAATGCATAGGGGCTGTATGCGATACCTTCAACAACTTCCTGGTTAATGGTAACATTATTTAATCCATTCCATAACGACCATGCCGAGTAGCCATTATTTACGTTATTCATCTGCAAGCCGTTGAGCAGTTGCTCCTGATAGGGGGCATCGTAACCTCGGATGCGAAAACGTATGGGGCTGAATTGAAAGCCTGCTTTGTTTGAGTAAGGATCCCGACTTGCAGATAACAATATAGGCGATTGCCCAGAGGTAGGAGATTCTTCGTTAATATCCTCTACTATAAACGAGGCAAAGGAGTCGTTTAAATCATTATCATTAGAACTAGAAAAATACTGAGGCGTAAGTGTAACATCGGGAAGTTTTTTCACCTTAAGCTTCGATGTGTCAAAAGCAACCTTTTCATCAACGTAGCCATCTAATTGAAATAGTAATAGGTAGTTTTTTATTCCTTTCGATACTTCGAACTTGTAATACCCCTTACTGTTAGTAATTAATGTTTCTTTTTTGTTGGGCTGCAGGAATGTTATTTTTACCCCAGGCAAAGCTTTGCCAGTTCCCTTATTATAAACAAATCCTTCGTAGTGTTGTGCCCATAGGCTAAGCGAAGCAAATACTAGCATTGCAAGGCTTGTAATAATGCGTCGTGTAGATGTTGCCATATATATTATGTTGTATGCGTACTCTTTATCGTTACGGATGTTTGAGGATAAGTCCCTTAGTGCCTTACAAAGGTAAGGCTAAAATGAGAAATGAGTGTTACGGGGAAATACCTACTACTTGCTTTTTACTGTTGTAATAGTTGTTAGAGTTTCTTATTCCATGCGTCTCATTTTATGCGTCTTTTGTTCGGTAGAAAGTCTCTTTATCGGTTGTTATCTATTTGGTAATAAGTGTGTTAATTTGAACGTTCGGATATTTATTAAGGGAGATTGTAGGGGCGGGCACGCAGATTCGCCCCTATATATCATTAATTTCTTCAGGTTCATTTTTATTTTCGTCCTGATGAAAAGATCAAAACTTCGGAGCATTTGTTTGCGTTTACTTGATTATTTCTCATTTTGTTGTTGATTAAAATGGGAAATGATCAAGTAAACGCAATTACAAGTTTTTTTCGTTTAGGGTTTTACTTGTGCGTAAAAAATCCCCCTGAGCTTCGTATATTGAGGCTCAGGGGGAAGATGGGGAGTCTAAATCCCAACAGATTTGCTCTACTATAGCTCCTTATTTGAAGGGGTGAATCCCTACTCTTTTTTCATAGGTCTTTTAATTTATATGCTGTAGACTAAATGGTATCTACTGCACTAACAAGCACATCGATATATTTTGGCTTACTTTCGGCTAAAATTTTTGCAGCCGAGGCTAGTGTTGCTCCTGTTGTTAACACATCGTCTATAAGTAGTATCCGCAAGCCCATGGGAGGAAAGTTTTTCCCTTTCCCAAAAGCACCAACCATTGCTTTTGCACGTTGTTGACGGTGCTTTGATGTTTGACTTGTTGTATTATGTAGCCTAACTAGAGCTCTATTATTTATAGGTATCCCCATTACTTCGGCTATGCCTTTAGCTAGCTGTTCTGTTTGGTTGTACCCTCGTTGGGAACGCTTTCGGTTGTGTATGGGGATAGGAACAATTATATCATAGTTTGAAGCATTTAAGTTTACTGTATTTGCTACAAGTTTGCCAAACGATACCCCTGCATCTTTATGACGATGATATTTAATGCTATGGATTACGTGCCTAACTACATTGTTGTGGCTAAACAGGTATGCAGCAAAAGTATTGCGAATAGGGCAAAGGAATGAATTGAAATAGCTTGAGAGGTTTTTGTATGGGTTAATAAAATCCTCAAGCTCGGTTAAGCATTGGTAGCAAATGTATTCTTCGTTCAAATTAAGTAAGCCGTCACAACCGGCACACTTTCGGGGAAAAAGCGGAGTAGATAGTAACCTTAATGCTATGTCTAGGTACTTAAAGAGCATGGTGTTTTAGTCTTCAACTACATTATGGAGGCATTTTAATGTATCATCAAAACTAAAGCCTTTCCCATAGGCCCATTGGATAACCTTTCGTTGAATAGTTTCGGTGGTCGTATCAGGGAGGCTTTGTATTCGTTTGATTATCAGTTGTTCCAATATGTTTAGATAGTTATTCTCTTCCATAACTAGAGGAACAATGCGCTCAATAAGGTTCTCAGGCAAGTTGCGTGTTATAAGCTCCTGTTTTATTTTTAGTGGACCCCAATAATTAAACCGAAGTTTATCGGCCGAAAAAGCGGCAATAAATCGTTCTTCGCTTATAAATCGTTCCTGTTTTAGTTGTTTTATTATTGTTTCTTTTTCATTGTCGGGTACTTCGTGTTTTTCTAGCCAGTTTTCAACTTCCATTGGGCATCGTTCAGCACGTGCGCAATAGGCTGCTACTTTGTTGTACGTTGTGGAATTGTCCATTATTCTATATATTAATACTAGGTTGCTATTGTGGCAATGATAAATCTATCCCTCCCCGAAAAATCCTGAAGCAACTCAACGTTATCGAAAAAAGCATCGTTGGATAGTAATTGAAGTGTTTCCGAACCCAATGCTGCATTAATTTCGAGATATAGCTTTGCCTTTGGGGTAAAAGTGAGTTTTTTGCATAGCTCTATAATTGTGCGATAAAAGAATAGAGGATCGTGTTCTGGAGCAAAAAGTGCCATGTGAGGCTCGTACTCTAGCACATGCTGTGCCATGTTCGCTTTTTCGATGGTTTGTACGTATGGGGGATTGCTTACAACGAAGTCCAGCCGAGGTAGTTGGGGCACAAAATCGCCTTTAGTCATATCTCCATTTATGGGAAT
This sequence comes from Porphyromonas sp., assembly GCA_029983495.1. GTDB lineage: Bacteria > Bacteroidota > Bacteroidia > Bacteroidales > Porphyromonadaceae > Porphyromonas. Next base: position 7,154 of record JASBZJ010000059.1, on the reverse strand, counting down.
AACTTCCGATGGTACGAGTTGTTCTCTGTATTTTGCAATGTTTTTTAGCAAAATAGACCATGCTTCTTCACTTTTTTCAAGGGCGTACCCGATGGTGTTTGCTAATGCTTTGCATAGCGTTATAGCGATGGCACCAGAACCGCTCCCCAAGTCAATAAATGTTTTGAGGCTTGGTTTTGCGGATTGTTGTTGAATAATATAACCACATAGCTCCTCGGTTTCGGGTCGAGGAATAAGAACCCCCTTTGCAACTTCGAGTTCGAGCGAAGCAAAGGGGGCTACTTGCGTAATATATTGTATCGGCTCATGAACAAGGAGCCGAGCTGTAAAACGGTTGATGCACTCAACTTCAGTTGGAGAAAGAACTCGGCTTTCGCTTTGAGTAACCCATTGCGATCGGCTTAAATGAAGCACATAACAAACCAGATCGAGTGCTAAAAAGTAGCGTTCGTGTTCGTTGTTATATTCCGAATTTTGTAGCTTGCCACAAACATAACGCAAAGCTACCTGAGCATTACAAGGAAAGGTTAGCACGAGTATGGATACCTCTCTTGGGTATAGAGTTATGTTAGTAAAAATGGACTTTACAGAGTTCGCATTATAAAATAACAAGGGAAAGGGTTGCTCCTGATTCGCAACCCTCAAAGTTACATTGGTTACTTCTTCCCGTTATACTATGTTAACTAGTGATTGAGTGAGTTGCTTCGTAAATTGGCTAAAAAACAATTCTCAATGATAGGGGAGTGGCTACACAGTAGTAATTTCCTTTTCTTTTGCTGAAAAAAGTTTTTCAACTTCAGCTACATATTTGTCATGCAATTTTTGTATCTCGGTTTCAGCATCTTTAGCAACGTCTTCGGGTGTAGCATCGTTCTTAATGCTCTTCTTTACCTTATCTATAGCATCACGTCGGGCATTTCGAATCGATATTTTTGCTTCCTCAACTTCGCTTTTTACTTGCTTTACTAATTCCTGACGCCGTTCGCCCGTAAGGGGGGGAATACCAATACGAATAACCTCGCCATTATTTTCGGGGGTTATACCAAGCTCTGAGTCTATAATTGCCTTTTCGATGTCGCGGATGAGACCTTTTTCCCATGGTGTAATTACTAGCGAGCGTGCATCAGGAAGGGTTATTGTACTTACTTGGTTTAAGGGTGTGGGGTTTCCATAATAGGGAACCATAATACCATCGAGTAATTTTACATTTGCTTTACCAGCGCGGATGCGTTGAAGAGCTTCGTCTAAGTAGGCAATGCTTTTTTTCATTGCCTCTTCGGCTTGTTGTTTAAACTGTTCTACGGTGGTCATATTTTTATATCAATATCCTAAGCTTTTTGTTTTATTGTCTTTTATGCGTACACTTCGTTGTTATCAACTAACGTACCAATAGGCTCTCCCTTCAATATACGTAATAAATTACCAGGTGTATCCATATCGAAAACAATTATAGGCATATTGTTTTCTTGGCAAAGAGTCATAGCGGTAAGATCCATTATCCGAAGCTTTTTTTCGTAAACTTCTTGGAACGAAACCCTCCCATACTTTATTGCTGTAGGGTCTTTTTCGGGGTCTGCTGTATAAACGCCGTCAACACGAGTTCCTTTAAGCAAATAGTCTGCTTTAATTTCAGCGGCACGCAAAGCGGCGGCACTATCAGTCGAGAAAAAGGGATTACCAGTTCCTCCTGAAAGAATGGTTACGAACCCATTTGCGAGCGAATCACACACGTCGTCCGCATGGAAATGTTTCCCAATAAACGAAACTAATTGTGCGGTATAAAGTGTTGCTCTTACCCCTTCGGCTTCTATAGCATCTTTTAGCGCAATCGAGTTAATCATTGTTGCCAGCATTCCCATAGCATCACCATTAACACGTTCGAACCCACGTGTTACACCTTGTATTCCGCGAAAAATATTACCTCCTCCTACAACAATTGCAATTTGGTATCCTTGGCGTGTTGCCTCGGCTATTTCGTGGGCATAGGTCGCTAAACGTTCTCCGTTAATACCAAACTTATCGTTTGCTGCAAGCGATTCTCCACTTAGTTTTAATAGTACTCTTTTCGATGTTTCGTTCATTGTTGCTCTATTGGTTAGGTATTTCTCGTACAAAGCTAATTGTTTTTATCGAAACTTTCTCGTGCTAACGGTTATTTCTTTAATTGTCGATCTCTGAACCTTCTCGAATTAAAAGTTATTGTTCTAATATTTTGGAGGGGTGTAAGTGTTCAACTCGTTTTTTCTTCACGAGCAAAATAATGGGTTCATACTGTGTGTGCCTATTTTTAGGTTAATCGGTTGTAGGATTCATTGTGTATCTCCTTTTGTAGGAAATCAATCCTCCATCTTTTTGTGTAAAGAACTTGGGAATTCATCAAGCCTCTTCGTACTATTTTATACCTTTGTAACCGATAAAGAACTATTACACCTAATGATGTTGATGATGAGAGAAAGCTATGTTTGTATGTTCGCGAAACGTTTTTGTTACTTCCCGTTCGTTTTGCTACTATCATTTTTAGGCACATCGTGTATTCGCAAGGAAGCTCCAAATATGGAAGCGGATATTCTTTCCGTAAAAATTGAAGGGCTTAAACTGTTGCGCGAAGCCGAAATTGGCAATTATGAAATAACCATTTATGCCATGGTTGATAATAAAGACGAGTTGACCGCACTTAAGCCTACTTTTACACTAACCCCAGGAGCAACAATAACACCAGCCAGTGGAGAAGTGCAAAATTTTACGGAACCCGTAACTTATGTGGTTACAGCGGAAGATGGAAAAACATCGAAGGAATACAAGATTTCAGTAAATGCTACAATAAATCCCGATTCGGAATTTGAAGCAAACATTATCCGTGCCACTGCTGAGGGGATTGTATTAACCTCTGAAACTGAAATTACTGATAGCACTGTGAAGTTTTTTACTACAGAAGGTAGTGATGTAACAAAAGTTCGACCTTTCTTTATCCTGAGTGAAGGTGCCACAATTACTCCTGAAAATGGTATAGAGCAGGATTTTTCAGCACCTATTGAATATACAGTCACTAGCAAAGATGGAAAAACAAACAGGACTTACACCGTAAGTGTTGAAGCTATGGGAGGTAATGTTCCCAACCCCGAGGCTGAGGCTAATATCCTTTCGGCATCGTTAGAAGGTGTTACTATGCAACGTGAGCCAATAATAACACAAACTGAAGTAAAGTTCTATGTTAAAGCGGAGCAGAATATTACTTCGCTAAAACCAATCTTTACGCTAAGTGAAGGTGCTTCAATTAACCCTAAAAGCGGAATGCCTCAAGATTTTTCAAGCCCAGTAAAATACACCGTTACGGCAAAAAACAGTTCCACTACAAAGGTTTATATTGTTTCGGTTATTGCTAGCGACAACCCTGTAGCGTTAAGCGATAAAGCTGATATTTTGAGCGTTTCGATTAATGGATTTACTTTTAGTAAAAACCCTAAAATCCAGTCGAATGCTATAACGATGTATTGTTTTGGATGGGAAAACCTTACGGCTCTTAAACCCACATTTACCTTAAGCCCAGGAGCAACAATTACACCGGCAAATGGTACTGTACAAAACTTTACTCAGCCAGTAACTTATACAGTTACAGCAGAAGATGGCAAAACCACAAAAACATATAAAGTGGCGTTTAATACAACCGCAACGGTAAAGCGTTACTCGTTCGAAAAAGTTCGCATGTACAAAAATGATTACCAAATACTTATTGCAAACGATAACCTCGATTGGGAAAGTTCGAATGGAGGTTTTTGGTATGCCCCGGGTAAAAAGAGAGTAGAGGAATACCCCGTTTTACAAGATAATAATGGATATAAGGGAAAATGTGCTAAGCTTATTACGCGACCCATAAACCGAAATGCAACTCCTTTGGCGGGAGGTAGCTTATACTTGGGAAGGACAAATTGGAGTTCGTTTGTTTTCGATCCATTAGGTGCCACACAATTTGGAATTCCCGAGTTTAAAAAGCCTGTGCGTATACGTGCTTACTACAAATATAAAGCTGGCGAAAAATTCCAAGAAGGAACTACAATGGTTACGCGAAAGGATAAATGGGATTTTTACGCAGTGCTTTTCGATACTACGATTGCAGGAAGTTACTTAAATGGGAAAAATTCGTTGAATTCGAACGGTATTGTTTTAATGGCAAGAATTGAGGACGGGGTAGAAGCTAATAGCTGGACGGAAATAAACTTGCCATTCAAAAATATGAATGGGCTAAAAGTTGACCCGCAAAAGCTAAAAGCGGGAAAGTACAGTTTTACTATTGTTATGTCATCAAGTCGCGATGCTGCATTGTTCCATGGAGCTGTGGGTAGTACTTTGCAAATCGACGAAATTGAAGTTTTCTATGAGTAGTACAAAAAAACATTTCTAGAATAAATACAATGAAAAGATATATTATCCTGTCGCTACTTTCGGGTATTATAGGGGCAATAATACCTCAACCCATATCTGCAAAAACCGACTCAATCCCTCAGAAAAAAGATTGGGAGTTTGACCTTCATGCTGGTGTTAACCTTGGGGGAATTGCTCCGATTCCTTTTCCGAAAGAAATCCGCGAAATTATAAAGTTTGACCCCAAACTGAACGGTTTCATTGGCGCCACTGCAACACGCTGGTATTCCTCACAGTGGGGCTTATTGGTGGGTTTTACATTTGAGCAGAAAAGTATGGAAAGTGTAGCTAGAGTAAAAAACTATCAAATGGCAATAACCGAGGCGGGTGAACCTTTGGAGGGGGTTTATACGGGAACGGTTCGTAACTCTTATAGTGCATCATTGCTTACATTCCCCATCGCTGCCGTATATAGCTATACCGATAAGCTAAAGTTTAATGGAGGTGTATATGTTGGATTGCGATTTTATGGCGATTTCTCGGGAGACGTGTATAGTGGTTATTTTCGAAAAGGTGGACCAACTGGAGAAAAAGTAGTTTTTAACGAAGAAACTAAAACTCCGTACTCGTTTAAAGAGAACCTTAGCCCTTGGGAAATTGGTGCTCAATTGGGGTGTAGTTATCAGGTTTATCGAAATTTTAGTATAACGGGGAACTTTAAATATGGTATTAATAGTATCTTTCAAAAGGACTTTAAAACCATTTCGGTGCATATGTCTCCCATTTATTTTGCTCTTGGGTTCAGTTATCTTTTCTAACCTAAAATCCGAATACAATTCAGTTGCTTTATAAACCTTAGTTTTTTTCGATATTTCGGAGATTGGCAATATTACACTAACTCTTTGCATCCCCCTCCCCCCAAAAAAAAGAGACCTTCGTTCGTATGGTCTCTTTTTTTGCAAGTGTTAGCCCCTGAAATGTGCCAGCATAACGTTTTAGTACAATTCTTTAGAACGAGAATTGCATCCCCAGAGTTAGAATATCATCGTGCGAAAGCCATCCAACATTTAATTTGCTATCCTTTTCGTAAGGATTCGAATATTGTCCTACTTGCTTAAAGTTGATATCGTAATGAGCTGATAGACGAACGTGGTTGTTATAGAAATAACTATTGATCCCAACTACTCCTTTGTGTGAAACGCCTTCAGAGGCGAAAACAAGTGTTTCCTGGCTTTTAGGCATGTTTAGACGTTTTTCTAGGTTTAAGTTTCGATTATAATAGTCATATTTAAGCACTCCCTCAATGGGCAGTTTTGAAAAACGGAATGTCGTAGTAGCCATGGCCCCAATAAATGGGCGTTCAATAAGAATATAATTATCAACACCAGCCTTTTCGGGAGAGTTTGATCCTATCGCAATGTTCTTTTTCGGGGTTCCTGCTTGCCATCCTCCCAATAATTCTGCTCGAAACTTAAGTGTACCGTCCACAAGGTTGTACTGGTGGTCGAGGTACGCACTCATATATATTCGTTTAGATATTTGTTTCCCCATGGCAGTAGCATAACCAATGTAAGTACTTAACCCATAGTATTGCAAGCTGTTATTGCCAATATGACCAATTGCTATGCGAGCAACAGCATCGGGTATAGCTTTCCGCATACCATGTTGCGCATTGCCAGAGGTTAGCCCAAGGTCTATATTTAGTTTGTTTATACGTCCTTCGCGAAAAACTCGGCTGTACTTATAGTAAAACCCCATATCAGTATCGCCGGGAAACATGTCGGCATAGTACGTTGCTCGCTCGAAAGTTTCACGTAATTGACTACTAAGCCCAAGTTCACACCCAAATGGTACGGTGTTTAACCCTAAGTATAAACTGTGATTTTTTGCTTTTTGAGGAGTCCAATTTATATATGCTTTAAAAACGCCTATCTCCTTATCGGTCACTCGTAGCATAGCTTCTGCCACGAAGTCGGAATAAGTGGCATTCATTTTAAAATATCCCCGTCGAAGGCCTAGCCGTGAAAAAGGTTTCTGCCGTTCTAAAGGCGGTTTTCCAACAGAAGTTGTAGCATTTTTCTCGGCAATCTGAACTAATCCCTGCATATACCCTCCAAATTTTAGTTGAATGGGTTGTTGCGCCTTTATAGGAGTATAAAAGGTTGTTACTAAAACGAGAAGGAGACTGAAGGACAAGCAAAATAGTTTTTTCATGCGATACTAAAGTTTGTACGAGCGATTATAATTTGTTCTTCCTTTCACAAAGGTACTTTATTCTTATAAAGAGCTGTTACCAAATTGTAAAGAGGCGTTTATTTTTCTCCAAAACGGAGACCTACATGTAATCCCTTATTTGCGCTACTACTAATGACTTTAGTCCTTGCTGATGCCCATGTATACGATTATTTTTGTGTTTGCAAGGCTCTGTTACTTGCGAATGAGGTTCCCTGTATAGTCGTCTGCTGAACTAGACGAAGATAAGCATATGTATCTTCTTTCAGAATTGCGCTCAACGATGATTTTTCTTGTTTTACACGTCTTTAATCGTCACATGCAACTACTACAATTTGTATTTTTGTAGTGCCATAATAGTACTTGTTGAGTTGTTATGGCAAAGCGTTCAACTTGTTGTTTTATAATAACCGTATCCTAGCTATGCAACACCTTTCATTAACAACCCCATCCTTGTTGTTTTCTGCTATAACACTCATTCTTTTGTCGTATACCAATCGATTTTTGTCGTATGCACAGTTAGTGCGCAACCTTCAGCAGGAGCGAGCCGATAACCCCGCTCG
>JASBZJ010000058.1 GCA_029983495.1 Porphyromonas sp. | reverse complement strand
ATAGCCCCCAATTAGAGGGGCTAAACTCATACTCCTTATTTTTCAAAGGTCTCATCATAGGTAGTTCATGCATATGGCCGTTGCTTAATGTTTACTCCTCATATAACATCTTGTTTGCCTAGGGTTTGAGCGTGTTCTTGCGCTTTGCTATTGGGCTACATTTGTTATTGTGCGTAGGCTTCGGTATTGTATACTTACCTATATAAGAGATTACAACTTATTTCGGGGTACCCACCCCATATTTCCCCCCAGCTTAGTTTTCATAACCTATGCACAACAAATCTTCCTTTTGGGGAATAGTATTCCCTATTGTAGTTGCTTTTCCGTTCGTACTGCCAGCATGCAGTAAAATAGAGCCTACCGAGGATTATCGCCCCCAAAACATTCTTGTTACCCTTGTTATTCATGGACAAGTAAATAGCCCGCGTGTCGCAACTATTAATCCGCTTCCCGATTTTATCCCCAACAATTCAATTGCTACAGCTAATTACATCGATTTGTATTTTACCGATAACGACGGTAAAGTAATTATGCATGAGCATGTTGATAAGCAGAATAATAAGGCCGAATATGACCGATTAACCGCTACTGCCCCTATCAATGAGCAGAACGAGTCAACCGTTGGGCTTAAGTTCCTTAATGTACCTCACGAAGTCCGCAAATTGCATGTTATTGTAAATGCGCAGGGTACACCTCTTCAGAAAGATCAAAACATAAGCCAACTACCCATACAGCAACTTACCCCCCACCATACGCAGGTAGTATACATTGGCGAAGGTAATATTACCCCTATGGGTAGTAGCGAGCCTAACACTGTGGGGAGCGATATACCATTGCAAAAAATAGAACTAAAAGCTTATGCTGTAATGAATCGCTTCCAAATTGGACCGAAGTTTTGTAGCATTGTATTCCAAAACGATGGAATGGCCAAAGCTTATGCCGAGCTTAAGCGCGAAATTCTTACACAACACCCCAATTATAATAACCAACAGTTGCTAACGGAACTAAAAACAACCTACAAGCTCGATTTCCGAAACGGAACCCCAACAACGGAATGGAGTAGATACTTTAAAGTGGTTGATATTACCTCGCAGTTGCAAGGCGTGTTTATGAACCGTTTTGCCAAAACATACACTCCTACAAACAACAAAACTTCGCCCCTGCTGGAAATACTTTCGTACCGTAAGCATGGGAATAATGAGTACAATAAAAGTACGGGAGAGTTGCTTATTGCGGGCGATAATGATATTACAGCCGTGGCTTCGTACTTCGATGCTACCGGTAAGGGGTTTGGTGCAGGTGCTATCGAAAACGCCCCAACGGCATCAACAAATCAAGCCAATAAGGTTTTTGCCTTCAACTTTTTCTATCAGCCTATTACAGCATATGGAGCAGAGGGTAATGCTCCCAAATTACATTTCTTTTTTCGCAGTGGACAACCTAATAACACAAAAGGCGAAGTGGTTATCCCCAACGAAAAAGCATTCCTAAATGTAAAAGGGTATGTGTTGGATGCGGATGACTATACCACGGATAACCATACCAATCTCGATTATGCTGATATGCAAAAGGGTGCCAAGTTGCTAAATATCGATTTCCGTAAGTTCAATGGAGGAAATGGCCCTATATTAACTTCCGACGATGAGAACGTATCGGGGTGGGGGCAACCCGATATTGATATATCGTTTGTAATTAAGGTTACGGTAGTACCTTGGATTAGTGTTGAGCATACCCCCGAGTTTAGCGAGGATTGAAGCAACATAACATTTCCGCCCGTAATGATTTACCATGATTCGTAATATTATGTTGTTTGGGGTGCGTGTATTTTGCGAGCATTTGTAGGGGCGGACCTGCGTGTCTGCCCGCATGTGGATCGTAATATTGTTTTTGTGTGTCCGCCCGCAGGGTACCATGGTGCATAATGTTGTTCGGTGGCGGGTATTCATACTGCTCGCAATGTATTGGACAAAATAATGAGGTGTGTCCGCCCCTACAAATATCATGAATGGTAAATTCCGTTCAATGCGTGACAACTTTGGGTCAATATCGGGTGTGTCCATTCGGAACTATGGGCTTAAATAGCCATAGGATAGATTTTTGTTATAGGATTATTGGTGATTGGCTTGCCCCAAACTGTTGTAGATTGTGCTTTTTTTCTACCTTTGCATTCAGAAAGAGAGTACCCACGGAATGAATGAAGGTGCTTGTATACTTTCGGGATGTGGAATTGACGTAATACTAAGCGAAAGAAAAAGAGGACTTTGAATTGACGGGTACTTATCAATAGCTTCCCCCGACCCTCGTAGGGTAGAGTTCTTTGTACTGTAGGCTGGCTTAAATAGTTTTGTTTATAGGGCATTAGAACAAAATCGTAAAAGGTAAATCCCTCGTATAGCTAGGTTAACCGAGCTACGAAATTCGTAAAGCAGGGTAGCGAAAAATAACCCTCTATATAAGTACACTTGAGGTGCGTATGTTGTGGCTCGGGTTGTGTTTGTAGATGAGGGGTTCGCTAAGGCTCAAATGTGTGCCGGCGTTTGTTGCCGGTGTGTGGTTTGGGTTCAAAGCATGGGTGTTGCACCTATTGGAGGGGCTATAATTCCTAATCCGCCGTACGACGATTCAAGATGATATCTCTTCGCCACAAAAAAGCTAGTAAATCGCTTGCTCAGGGTAGATGTTGCCTGCTATAATTACTGTGCTATGTTGAGCTGACCTGCGGAACGCCGAATACATAAAGTTGCTACTATAGCGTATCGCACTTAAAGGGGTGATGCTTGTGCCTTAAATAAGGCTTATGTGTTGCCCACTGTACTCCTGAATGTTTGGGAGGTGTGTTTGATGCGTTGAACAATAAAGAAAAAGAGAATTTACCACACGCTACCTTATAAGTAGCTGAACAGTATTGTAATGTAACGTTAGCCAAGCTGACCTAAAAACTAAAGGCAAAAGCCAAACTTGCTATAACTTATATAGATATAACATTGATAACATTAAAAGAATAATTCATTAACCTACAAATTAAAAGTATTATATATGAAGATGAAATCTCTTCTTCTGTTGCCACTCGCTGCAACAGCTATGCTTTTCACAGCATGTAAAAATAATGATGAGCCTAAACAAGCTGAAACCCAAAACATCCTTGTAAGCTTCGACCTCGGTAATGGTCTCCGTGCCGCAATGACCGATGGGCAGGATGCAATTAACAACGTAGATAAGACTGCAAAAGTTGAAAACATCGATGTTTACCTCATGGATGCTTCGGGTGTTCTTGTTTCGAAGCGTTTTGCTAAGGGTGATGCTGAATTTACTCAGCTAACTTCAAAACCTGACACACATAGCGATTTAATTGCGGACGGTAATACCGAAGGTTACAAATTTACAAATGTACCTGCCGGTGTAACACGTGTATTCGCTATTGTTAACCCTCAGGATGCTAATGTTAAAGGTGAGGGTGAAGACGTTATGAGCTTGGTTTACAGCCTTAAGAGCTGGGCTAACGAAGCTGTTTATGCTGACTATACCGATAATATTGTAAGCTTGCAACCTGAAACTGATGGTACGCTTGTAAAGAAGGCTGAGCTTCACCTTAAAGGTAATATGAACCGCTTCCAAGTAGTGAACAAATTCAGCAAAATCGTTAAGGCTGATACTTACGAAGCTACATTCCAAGCATGGAAAGCTACTCGTAGTGATCTTAACGGTAAGAGCGAAGCTTTTATTAAAGTAGAGCTTAACAAGTACCTTAAGGAAACTTTCGCAGGTGCTAAGGGTTACAACCAAGGGAATCCTACCGAAGAATGGAAAAAGTGGTTCAAAGTTGAAGATATTACAGCTAGCAACACAGGTATCTTTATGAACCGTTTCGACCTCAATTTCAACCCATTCACTAAGGATGCTAGCACGCACCTCTATGCTCAAAAATACAATGGTGTATACACTACTACTGATGGTGCTTATACTATAGGTGGTTCTGATATTGCTGAAGTAGCTTCGTACTTCAAGGCTGATGGCTTTACACTTGCTATGGATGGAAAAGTTGCTGCTTTCAACTTCTTCTATCAAAATGTAAAAAGCTATAAGGAAGATGGAAATGCTCCTAAAATCCACTTCTACATCAAGGACGTACCTGCAGCAAATGCTTTCGTAAACCTCGTAGGTTACCAAAACGAAGATGGTCGCGAACTTACAGTTAGTGATCTTGCAAAGGGTGGTCAGCTTATCAACATTGACCTTAAGAAAATTAACGACAATGATAAACCAGGTAATGGTGATGGTATTATCGTAATTTCGGAAGACCCCAACGTTCCCGGTGGTGGTCACGACGATATCGATAAACTCCCATTCAGCCTCCGTGTACGTGTAACCGTAGAACCATGGGTTGCTGTTAACGTTAAACCTATCGTTCAAAAATAAAACCTAATAGACGAATGCGCACTAGGAGGAGCCATCGAATTCCGAGTCTCCTCCTGCGCAATTCGTTTTCTTGTTCTTTCCTTAAAGCCTACTACCCCGGCCATATCATATCACCCAAGTTGCTATTGGGGCAAAAAACATTATGGTATTGGGTTTCTCTCGCAAAAAAAAGATGTGCCGGGCAATGCCATGGTGAACAGCGTTGCTGCACTTCGGGTTGCATAATGTAGGGGAAGTGGATTCCCTTGCGTTTCAACCTTTTTGTTCACATTCGGCATAGTATAGTTTCAAAACTATTCTTGTGCAAGTTGCAATTGTAAACTCGTTCCCCCCTTTCGGAAATGAAAAAGCTTTTTCCCATCGCACCTATAAAAACAGCCAGCTTAGCCCTATTGGTGGCGTTCCCTATATTATTCCAAAGTTGTTGCTGTTTTTTCGACGACCTTTCGAACTGTTCCAAAAACAGGGTCGTATTCTCGTACCTGGCCGATGCTTCGAGCGAGGTACTCCCCAAATATATCGAATCGATCGATTACTACTTGTATGATGGGGAAACCGATAAACTGCTGGAAACCTACCACCTCGATAAGCAAAATATTGCTGCAGCTGAGGGTGAATTACCCGGTATTAACCTTAAGCTAACTACGGGCAAAACTTACCGCACAGTAGCTATTGGCAACGTAGCCGGCTTAACCAAACTCGAAAATACCAATAATTACTCGCAAGCTACTATGGGCGAGCCTAACGGATACCAAGTAGCAAAAACCCTTATGGGTAACGACCGACTCTATTTAGGGCAGAAGGAAATAACGGGTGCCCAAGGTACCAATACTGTTATCGATACAGTTGCCTTTTCATCGGCACATGTGCGATTCCATTTTCGTGTACTACATGCCCCCGATGAAGTTTTCGGTAAAACCAAACCCTATACTATACGCTTAACGGCAATGGCTCCGCTAACCAATACTTCGAATGGTGTATGCCATACCGATGTGCGTAATTTAGAATTACTCCCCATAGAGGGAAAAATAAAAGCCAAAGTAAATAACAAGGAAACCGAGCTACGCGTATTCCAAGGCGATATGAATAGCCTACGCTTCGAAAATAGTACCCCCAGTCGCATACAGCTTGTGTATAACCCTACAGGTACTATGCTTTGCGATGCTTCGCTTGCCGACTTCCTTACATCTTACAATTTGCAAGTTTCGGGTAAAAACGAGGTGGATCTGTACATAAGCTTTGCCTACAAGGGCTTGGTAGTTACAGTTGCTCCGTGGGTCGAAAACCCCGCTACACCCATTGTTCAGTAAGTAGCTTTTTGTGGCATTGCTATGCAAGTGCATTGCCACAAGCAAGTCAATCTATAAAACCTGTAATATATAGTTTGGCATTATAGTTTAACCTAGCAAGTACGCCACCCCAATCAGTAGCAATTTATGTAGGGGTGGAATACTTTATATTTACTATTCGGACCGCTCTTGTTATGATAATTCCTACATCCCACCCCCCAATTAGGAGGCATCGTTTTAGTTCCTTATACCAGCCGGCAATGCTTTGCTTTGCGCTAGTTGCTATGTTATTCGCAGTAGGGTGTACTAGTAACGAAGTAAAACCAAGTAACAACACCGAATATATCGAGTTACGCTTCCCTGTAGGAGGTGCAACGCGCGGTTCGAAAAGCTCGTCGGTTACGGCGGTCGATTATGAACACAATCCCTATATTAATTCGAATGCTTTATCATACGCAGGCGACGATCGTATCAAAAACTTAGCACTCATAATAACCGATACAAGGGAAAATGCGCTAAGGGTACTCTAATTGCCCGAGTAAATGGTGCAAATGCAGGGTAAAAAGCCTCACGAAATTGTACTTCGCCTAAAAAAGGACGTTTTCCCTACTATCCCCGGCGAGTATAATTTCTATGCCTTTTCGTATGTCGATTTTAATTACAGTTTAGCTCGTAATTTTATTAAGTATCCCTCGTCGGGGCTTAGTTTAATTAACGGTGATAATGGTGTTGATAAAGTAAGTGAGCTTACGAGTGGAGCGTATAATCCCCTCTTTGTTCCCGGGCTCGAAAATAATACTATTCTTGGGGCAGGAACAATAGTACTTTCCGATAACTACCTTAGTACAAATAGTAATATCCCCACCAACATGGCAACGCTGGTTAATGAGGAGCGTGCCGCAATGTGTAGCTCGATATATAACCCTGCTATGTTTCACAAGTGGGCATTAAATGATAAGTTCCAAACCCGGCGATACGCAAATCACCCCTACTTAAAGAGCCCCATGAAGGATTTCCTTGCTAAAAAGGAGTTCACCAGTGGTGGGCGGCAATTCGATTTCAACACAAAGCGCATTTTATTGTTGGGGCAATCGGGGCACGTTGCCATTAAGGATATTACCAAGGTTAGCCAGGTGGTAAATGTTCCCTTATATAATGCCGAAGCTCGTATCGACCTGTACTTTTACCGTAAACCGGGTGTAAACTTCGATGCTAATGTTTGGGAGGATCCTTACACGTCGCTTTCGGTTGAGCTTGTTAACACGCCTTATTTTGGCCCCATCGATTTTCTCCGCCCATTAATTAATGGAAAGCCGGATCCTCGGGATCTGCAAATTATTACCAATATCGATAGGCGTTCGTGGGTGGGGAACTTTAATTTACTCCGCGGTGATTTACTCGATAATATAAGCGATGAGCCTTTCGCTGAGGTAAAACAGTTCCACATGGGTAAATATAAAACCGATGATGGAATTATTACAAAGTTACAGACAGCTTATGATGCTACTAATAATCGCAAGGAAAATTTGTACCTCCTTCGCGATGGTTTTGCTAAACCGCTTGGCGATGTATTATTCGAAGGTAGTAAACAAGGTAATGGCAATGCGCTCGAAACCTACGACCCCCGCAGGCACAACTTCGAATTGCTTAAACCAATCGATGCGGATGTTATTACCTATTCGTTGCCTTATTATGCCGGGAGTTGGAACTTACCCGAGCTATATCCCAAAATAAAGGTTATACTTAATTACCCCGAAAAGGGTAGGGGAGGCTACTTATACAATAGTGATGGTAGTATAAGGATGAAGCATGCTTATGCTCGGTTCATGCTTACCCCTCAAACAAAATCGTCGTCGTATGGTAACCCCAATGATATACTTCCTAACCACGTATATCGGTTGATTTGTGTTATCGACGATATGAATAACGACGAAATAGAAATGACGATTAATTGGGAAGTAGCTCCTTGGAATAGCCGTACTATTGATGTTCCTGCATTTCAGTAAACCTAGCTTAATACCCTGTACTATGGGTCGCAAACCCTTTGTTGCTATCGCTAACCTCGATAAGGGCTTCCTTAAAATGTACCCCAACGTTAAGGGAACTACTATTATTGAACACCAAAAGGGCGATACCTTTGATGTGTTTATGAGTAAAGTGTTTTTGCGATATAACCCAACGAAGCCGTTGAAGCCCCGATAACGAGTAGCTTCTGAGTGAACCCTAAAGTATATCACACAAAACAAAGGGGTTTAAGGTAAAATAGCTCGCTAACCGAGCCCCCCAAGAAAAGTAAGAGAATACCATTTAAGTAAGAGAATAGAAAAAGAGAAATGAAAACAGAATTTATAGTCCATAGACTAGCTTGCACCTAACGTTTAGTTTGCTAAGCTACATTATTTTGTACATCGTTGGCCGGGGTATTTTGTAACTACAAGGTTCCTGTAGCTATTACTTGCCATTACACGCTGTACATTATAGCTAGCAACATAGCGTAAAACCGGAACTTCTAAAGTAAGAGAATCTTTTTTTTTGACGAAGTTTTTTTTGGCTTTGCCAAATCGATCTTTGCATAGTACCTTTTTGCTTTTTACTTCTATTGCAATATGGTGTTGATGCTACCATGCCTGTGGCGGTTGTAGTATTTATGCCGTTTGTGTTTTGGTTAGGCTTTAGCTATAATCAATAAAGGTGTTTGAGCTTATTAGGTGCTGTGCAAAGAACACCCGTAAGAGAATACATTTTAGTTTTATTGCCGTATACATACGAGTATACCCTCAAAGGTTAGCAATGTATACCAACTAACCGCATGGATATAGACGCTAGTTCGAAAATGGCATTCGCTTTCTTTCGGCAACAAGCTCCCTATACACCCCCCGGTAATATATACTAAATTCAACCTCTTTTCCTTTACCCCATAAAGTTTAATGCTTTTGTAGATAGCAGGAAGTGCTTTGTTATTTGCCATGGCTTAAGGTAACCTTTTTGCAAGCTTTATTGCTAAGCCATACAAGTTTCGCCCCTTGGGGTATGCGTTCGGAAAAGTGCGATAACATAAAAGAGAATACAATTTAAGCATCGATTTACCCCCATGCAACCAACAACTATTCGTATTTGTGGAGCTAAACCAAGGCTTGGTTCCTTTACATTGCTTTTTTTGTTGCTACTATTAATGGCAATTACTACGCAAAGCTGTATTATGGATAGCTTCCGACCATCGCATAACGAGGTCGAAGAGGGAATACCCACTTTTATTGATGTTACCTACAGCATGTCCACCTTTACCGATGTTATGCCCTTGCGAACCGCCGAGTTAGATGCCGAATCGGAGCAGCGGGTCGAGAACATAACATTACTGATTTACGACCGTAATGGCGACCTCGAAGTAGGTCCCCTATTTTACGATGTGAACGATTTAGAGCGTTTAGGTGCTAATACTACTTTAAGCAGTGGCAAGCTTTCGGGGTATAATAACCCCATACAGCTCACTACGGGGCGAAAAACTTTCGTTGCCATTGCAAATGTAGGGTTAGGGCATAAGGAGGTGTTTTTGTCGGCACAGGACAAAACTGGTAGGTATAAACTCGTTGAATGGGATTCGAACGAAACCGAGAAGGATTATCTTGCTCGAGTTTTTGCAAGTGATATTGTTCGGAACCTTTCGAATTTAGATGCTTTTGTAGCATCGTTTTCGTCGGTAAGCGAATTTACCACGCAGCGCCTAGCAAGTCTTTTACCTATGGTAGCATACCACGAGGCTATTGTATCGAAAGCCCATATGGGTAGCAACATCCAAAATTTAGTACTCGAGCGTATCGATGCTAAGGTTACCGTAAATATTAACCCAATAAACAAAGGCACTGATGCTAGCTTCGAAACAACTTCAATTATTGTTCATAATATTCCTACGAATAGCTATATTTTGCCTCACAAAGCTTCGAATTACTTTTCGTCGAAATTGCAGGCACCTTCGAACTATTGGGATTCCCATAATTCAAGCGATACAATAGAGTTTTATAATGCTCGTATTAAATCGAACTTTTTCGATATGAACCTTTCGGGGCTCATTACTTCATTCGATGGAACACCTAATGCTAATAACCTTGTTGATGGAGCAAAGGTGGTATTCTACATGAACGAAAATCGCCCTGTTGCACGTAGGCGTATTGAGCAGGATTTTAAGGTGGACCCCACAAACTTGGATGCGGCCTATCCTTTGCGTATGAAACAGCATAAAACTACCGATGGCTCCCCTGTTAATGGCAAACAATATGTAACAAATGGCGACTGGGTTTATGCGGGGAATTATGCCACTTGGGTTGAAATACAAGGTATATATAAAGGGCATGTTAAAGCAGGTGATAGCAGTACCCCGAAAGTTAATGCAACTACTCGCTATGTTGTGTTTTTGGGCTATGCCGATGGTAATGGACTCGATAAACTTAACGACTATAAAGTT
>JASBZJ010000057.1 GCA_029983495.1 Porphyromonas sp. | reverse complement strand
GACAGAGCTACGAAGCTGAAGCTAATAATATTACAGCCGACCAAATGATAACGCAAATTATTGACAAGGTTCAAGTTCCCTAATGACTAACCCCAAAGCTGTTATGGAGGATAATAATACCGTTGCCACAGGCGACCTCCTAAAAAAGGTTAGGCGAATAGAAATTAAAGCCCGTGGCCTTTCGCAGGAGCACTTTGCAGGTCAGTACAAAACAGCCTTCAAAGGCAGAGGTATGGCCTTTAGCGAAGTTCGTGAATATCAGTATGGCGATGATGTAAGGGATATTGATTGGAATGTAACAGCACGATACGATCGCCCCTTTGTAAAGGTATTTGAGGAAGAACGTGAGCTTACGGTAATGCTTCTGATCGATGTAAGTGCCAGCCTTTCGTTTGGAACATTTAATGAAACAAAACGTGCCTTAGTTGCCGAAATTGCCGCAACATTAGCCTTTTCGGCAATTGAAAACAAGGATAAAGTAGGTGTAATACTGTTCTCCGATCGAGTAGAAAAGTACATTCCGCCAGCAAAAGGTAGACGTCATATTCTATACATCATTCGCGAAATTCTATTCTTCACCCCTTTAGGACGAGGAACTGCACCCCAAGTTCCACTAGCTTTTTTAAATCGCATTATAAAGAAACGCTCAACGACCTTTTTAATTAGCGACTTTTCCACCTATGGTTCGCCCGATGGTTATCAACACGCTTTACGGTTAGCAGCCCTAAGGCACGATCTATCGGCCATTGTTGTGCACGACCGTAGAGAAGAAAGCATTACCCCTATGGGGCTGGTCCGTTTCGAAGACCCCGAAACAGGAGCAACTAAATGGGTAAACACCTCGTCGAAACGTGTTATAAAAAACTATCACGAACAGTACATTGCTTCGCGCGACAGAAGAAGAAAAGCCCTCCGACAGTACGGAATAAACTTTGTTGAAGTTGCCACTGGCGATGACTTTGCCGTTGCCTTACTTAAGCTATTTTCGCACCGATGAAAAGAATTCTTCTGTTTCCCATAATACTTGTTGCTACCCTAGCGAGTTTTTTTTGTAATGGTCATGCTCAGGATGTTTCAATTACAACTTCGCTTGACAGAGGTGAAATAGCTATTGGCGAACAAGCCTTAGTTACGTTGAAGATACGAACTGAGGACTTGGAAAATACGCTACTAATTGTTCCACCCGATTCCGCAATACATCATGCCGAACCCTTGTCGTTTACCGTAACAGACACCGTTAAAATCGATAACAAGGTAAAGGAAATAACCGCCGAAATGGTAATAACCTCCTTTGATTCTACAATGGTGGTTATACCAGCTTTTGGTGTGCGTGTAAAAGGGAAGGAAGTATTTGCCGACCCGCTTTACCTAAAAGTTACTCTTCCAAAGGTAGATGTAAATAACCCCGAGAAGTATTACCCCATTAAGCAAACATGGAAGCTACCATACTCCTTTAAAGAGATATTCCTAATTGGGTTACCTTGGCTAATAGGTATAGCTTTGCTTATAGGGGGAATATTTTTAGTGCGCTACCTTATTCGCCAGCATCGACAAAGGCTTCTTCTAAAGCCACAAGAGGCGTTATTGAAAAATCCAATTACTCCTCTCGAAAAGCTTAAAGCTAGGTTATCATCTCTTTCTGAAACAGAGGAGCCATTACTATTTTATACTGAACTCGACCATACAATGCGCGAGTACCTTTCAGAAACAACTATCCCCAAGGCATTGGAGATGAGTACAAAACAATTACTTAAATTGCTTGCCGAACATAAAGCCTTACTACAACGATTCGATTATGCAAAGTTTGCTCGTAGCTACTTTTCAACGGAACAGAAAAGTATAGATAAGCAAGAGGTTATACGCATAGCCGATGAAATATATAAAACCCAAAATACCAGTGACGCTGTTAAGCCATGAGTTTTTTATACCCTAAACTATTGTGGCTACTCCTTTTAGTTCCCCTCGTAGCTCTTATTTATATTCTTGTTTTCCAAAAGAAACAAGCTACTTTACACTTGCCTTCATCCTATCGACTTATGGGAGGGGGCTTTCGTGTTTATATGCGTCACGCTCCGTTTATTCTCGAACTTTTAGCATTTGCTTTTATTATTGTTGCGCTTGCCCGTCCGCGCGATACTAGCAGTATTAATGAAAAGAAGATCGAGGGAATAGATATTATGTTGGCACTTGATGCAAGTGGTAGTATGATGGCAATGGATCTTGAACCTAATAGGTTTGAGGCAGCTAAAACAGTAGCAGCTGATTTTATTTCAAAACGCCCCAACGATAATATTGGACTTGTGGTTTTTGCAGGCGAAAGCTTTACTCGTTGCCCCCTTACAACCGACCACACAACATTACTAAACCGTTTAGAGGGTGTTGAACTAGGGCTACTTGACGATGGTACAGCTATTGGGATGGGAATAGCCTCGGCATGCTCGCGACTAAAAGATAGTAAAACAAAAAGCAAAATTATTGTACTGCTAACTGATGGTACCAACAATATGGGTAGTATTACGCCTAATACGGCAGCTTCGATTGCCAGTAGCTTAGGGATACGCATTTACACTATTGCCGTTGGTACTTATGGCGAAGCTACTTTCCCCATTCAGGCTGCTTTTGGAACTGTTTACGAAAAAGTAAAAGTTGAAATAGACGAAGCTTCGCTAAAACAAATAGCCAATGTTACAGGCGGTGCTTATTACAGGGCTACCGATAATAAAAGCCTTGAGGAAATCTACAAAAAAATCGATGAACTGGAAAAAAGCCGACTGCTAACAAAGAGCTTTGAAGCTTACCGAGAGTTATATTTCGCTTGGGCTTGCATAGCTTTTATTCTACTCATTGTTGCCATTGTATTACGTGCTACCTACTGTCGTACAAACCCTTAACAATCAATATTTCTCATTCTACTGCAATGTTTTTTGCATCTCCCGAATATCTATTACTGCTATTACTATTAATCCCAATAGTAATACTATTATTCTTGGGAAATTTCATTAGGCGCAAACAACAACGAAGGTTTGCCGATTTGAAACTTCTTAAGCAGCTTAAACCCCAAGTAGCTACCTGGCATCGCTATTTACGGAATGCTCTTTCCCTTTTGTCGCTAACTTTTTTAGTTTTAGCTCTTGCACGCCCTCAGCTTATTCGAAAAAAAGAAGTACCTCGTAACGAAAAAGGAATTGAATGCATGATGGTACTCGACATATCGAACTCGATGCTTGCTGAAGATATTCGCCCTAACCGATTGGAATTTGCGAAACTTACTATGCTTAGGGTTATGGATCATATTGGTCCCAGTAGAATAGGTATTGTTGTGTTTGCAGGGGCGGCTTATACCCACTTGCCCCTAACTGGCGACCTTGCCTCCGCAAAAAGTTTTGTTCAGGAATGCAATCCAACTATGATTTCGAACCAAGGTACAGCAATAGCTCCAGCTCTCCTGCGAGCGGCGAATTCGTTCTCCGACAGAAAAGACGTTGGAAAGGCAATATTACTTTTTACTGATGGCGAAAACCACGATAGCGATGCTGTTGATGCCGCAAAAGAGATTGCTAGTAAAAACGTAAAAGTATTTACTGTGGCGACTGGCACCACAAAGGGTGCACTTATACCATTCGAAGGCAGTTACCTAAAAGACAACCAAGGGCAAACTGTTCTCACGAAATCGAATCCTCAGTTTTGTAAGGATATAGCACATGCGGGTAATGGTATTGCCCTAAGCGGTAGTAACGTATCGTCGCTAAGCCAGCACATTATTGATGAACTCGAAAAGCTTCCCCAAGCTGCCATGGAAGGTCAAACCGAAAACAACGAGGAACTTTTTGGTCACTTTCTAGCTATTGCGGCTTTATTGTTGTTTGCTAGCTTCTTTGTTTCGTTCAAAAAAAATAAGCTCTTTAGTAAACTGAACCTTTTCGACCGATGAAAAAACAAGCACCTTTATTTTATATACTCAGTGTTATAGCGGTATTTGCAGTTTCTTCTTCCACTTTGGAGGCACAAACACAGTGGCGAAGGGCGTACCGCAAGGCATCAAAGGAGTTAAAAAATAACCAACGTACCCTTGCCGAGGAAGAATTTCGCAAAGCTCTTACCATCGATAGTACCAATAATTATGCGCTTTTTGGTTTAGGAAATACGCAATACGAACAAGGTAAATATGCCGAGGCGGCAGATACATACAAAAAAATATCGGTTGAAGCGGGAACAATTTCGCAACAGCAAGCTGCCGAGCTTTACCACAATTTGGGGAATAGCCAAATGAAACAGAAACAATATGCCCAAGCAGCCGAGTTTTACAAGCAGTCCCTTAGGTTGAACCCTACCGACAACGAAACAAGGTATAACCTAACACTTGCCTTAAAACTGATGGAAAAGAATAACCAGCAACAACCCCAACAAAACCAGCAACAGCCAAATCCCAATCCCAAGGAGAATAAGTCTCAACAAGATAAACAGAACAGCCCACAAAACAATCCAGAAAACCAACAAAACCAACAAATCGACCCCAAAACATCGAACCAAATACTCGATTCTTACAAACAGGACGACGATAAAACACGCCAAAAGTTCGAAGAACGTAAACGGAATCAACAAGCACAACCCGAAGATAACAACAAGAAACAATGGTAATTAATTCGAATTGGGCTAACCGAACTTGTTTTCTTTTACTTATATTGCTCGTTACAGCTCGCCTTAGTAGTACAGCACAAGTTTCTTTTCAAGCAATCGCCCCACAATCTGTTGCTCTTAACGAGCAGTTCCAAATAAAGTTTACTATCCAAAATGGAACGGGTACTGACTTCCATGCCCCATCATTCGATGGGCTTAATGTTATGTTTCCTCCAGCAAATGCGATATCGAAAATGAACATTAACGGCAAGGAATCAATGACCTATACAGGAACTTTTATGGGGCAACGCACAGGCAAAATAACAGTAGGCAAAGCTACCGTTAAAGTAAAGGGGCGAACCTATTCTACCAATCCCATAACCATAAATATACTCCCAGCTGACAGTAAAGCGGGTAATGTGCCAGCGGAGCAAACCAAAGGGCTTGCTTCAAACGATGTTTTTATTCGTGCAATAGCCTCTCCGACTTCCGTTTTCGAACAACAACCCTTACTTATTACCTATAAGCTTTATACCCGAACGAACAGAATGGAGTTCGAAGATGTTAAGTTCCCTCAGTACGATGGGTTTATTGAAGAAACTTTACCTCTACAACAACCTATACAACTCCAAATGGAGCATTATAATGGAAAAAACTATTATACAGCAATACTTAAGCAAGCATTGATATTTCCACAACGAGTGGGAAAGCTTATTGTTCCTAAGGGGCGATTCGATGTTCGTATTGCCGTTGAAAACGAAATTAATAGCATCGACGACTTTTTCGACTTCTCTACCCCCACCCTTGTTAGTCGTACGCTTACTTCGCCCGAAATTACCATCGAAGCCAAGCCTCTGCCACAACCTCAACCCGAAAACTTCCAAAATGCTGTTGGCCAATATAGCATTAAGCTTATTCCGCCTCAGGAAAAGAATCTAAAAAGTAACGACATTGTAACCCTTAAACTTATTATTGAGGGTAAAGGGAATACTAAACTTATTACGGCTCCACACATAGCATTCCCCGAAAGCTTTGAAGTGTACGACCCCAAACAACAAAGCCAGCAGCAAACCTCAGCAAGTGGTATGGAAGGGCAAAAAACATTCGAGTACAACGTTATTCCGCGTAACGCAGGCCATTTTACCATACCTCCTATAACCCTTTCGTTTTTCAACCCTACAACAAAGCAATACCAAACCGCTTCTACACAACCACTCGAACTGAAGATTCAAAAAGGAGCAAACGAAGGTGCAACTCTAAAAACTGATATCGAGTTGCTAGGAAACGATATTGCTTATTTAAAGGATTACCATCCCTCGCCTCGAGCAAGTATAAAACGCTTTATAGCTACCCCCCTATTGTTTGCTCTTCCGTATGCCATAATTATTGTTCTAGCCATATGTGGAGGAGTGGTATATTATAAACACCGTAAAGCTCAGCAAGATGTTATAAAAATGCGACAAAAGAAAGCATCGAAAATTATTCGAAAACACTTTCAAGCCATCGAACAACTTGCCCAAAATGGCAAAGTTTCCGAGTTTTATCAGGCTTTACCCAAAGCTGTATATACATACCTCTCCGATAAATTTGCTATTCCAACGCACAAGCTTAACCGAAGTGCCATTAGTAGCGAACTCGAGGCATTAGGTGCCAATTCGCAAATAAGTAGCCAATTATTTGAAATACTCGATAAAGCCGACGAAGCTGCATTTTCAAATCGCATGAGTAATACATCTCCCCAAGAGCTTCTTCAATCTACGATGGAGATTATTACAAAACTTGATAACCTCAATAAAATAAAATGAAGTACAATATCGGTTTCCTCAGCCTAATAGCCACAGTTTGTGTTGCATGGCTTGCAATGGCTTGCAGTTCCAATAACCATAGCAACGAGTATCAGCAAAAAGCCATCGAAGCCAAACATTATTACGACGCTGAGCAATACAGTAAGGCCATCGAAGCCATGCAACAAGCGGTTGCTTTAGCTAACCCCGCTAAGCCATCGTTTGCCGAAATGTATAACTTGGGGAATGCTTATTACCGCAAAGGCGATTTAGCTAGTGCCACATTGTACTACCTCCGCGCCAAGCGTATTTCGCCTAGTAACAAGGCTGTAAATCACAACTTAATGATTGTTGCAAGCCGAACTATTGATAGGCTTGATTACACTCCCCCCTTGTCAAAGCAAATCGAGCATAACATATGTTACGCACTCCCCACAGCAGTAGTTTATGGATTATCGCTACTTTTTATTCTACTCGTTGTTATGGGTAGTTTGCTATATGTATTCGCACAAAAGCGTTCCATTCGTAAGCTAGGCTTTTATTCTGGGGTTGTAGCCTTATTGCTTTTTATTTTTGCCGTTGTGGTATTAATGAAACAGAAAAACGACTACTACAACACAACCGAAGCTGTTATTACTGTAGGGAAGAGTGCTATAAAAAGCGAACCTAAAAACGATGCTATAACATTGTTCCAACTAAACGAGGCCTCGCGTGTTATTATTACCAATCGCCCCAACAATAGCACTTGGTACCAAATTATTTTACCCGATGGAAAAGAGGGGTGGATACAGGCAAGTGATATAACTCAAGTTTACCCCTTTAACTCGAAATAATTACCATGATGGATCAAATAGTGCTATGGGAACGCTCGGTATTCCTATGGCTTAACTCGCCTCATACCCCTTTTTTCGATGCCTTTTTCTACCTTATTTCAGCTCGGTGGTGCTGGACGGGCATTGTGCTTTTCTTAATCGGTTGGTTATTCTATAAGCGGTCTCCGCGTGAGGCTCTTTTTTTTATTCTTGTAGCTGTGGTAATGATGATTGTAAGCGACCAACTTTCCTCAGGGCTTGCTAAACCCTTTTTCGCTCGCATGCGACCAACATATCACCCTTTTACGGCCGATGTGGTTAAACATGTATTTAACGATAAAGGGTGGGGCTTTGGATTCTTTTCGGGGCATGCCACAAACTTTTTTGCTATTGCCACATTTACAGCTTGCGTATTTAAACGAAAAAGCTATTCATGGGTAATATTTTCGCTTGTTACTATTGTTGCTTACAGCCGTATTTATTTAGGTAAACACTTCCTTTCGGATGTTATTGTAGGTACAATAGTAGGTATACTTATTGGGTATGCTTTTTACCACCTCTACAAAACATTACGCATAAAACTACTATTATACACACAAACAAATAAAGCAAACCCTGCAACAACTGTAAGTAAACCACTACCCCGATTGAACGAGGTTTTTGCTCCGACTGTAAATATTCTAACCTACACCCTAGCGATTTACTTTTTCGCCATGGTTTTCTTTTCTGCCGACCTCGTACATATCCTTCAGAATATAGGCTGGTATTAGTAGCCATATAGAGCCTTTCGAAAAGGGAGCCTTACGGCAGTAACCAAAGATAAGTTTGCACAACACCTCATATTACAAAAGGCATACAACCAAGGCCATCAATCGATAGGATATATTCCCCATGTTGTAATGAACTTATATCCAAGGTAGCATTTTCTCCATTTACTTTGCCAGACCAAACTATTGCCCCCATAGGAGTGTAAATAGTTACATGGTAGGGGCGTTGCTCACCTAATATTAGGTACAATGTTTGTTGTGCTCTCGATGGGTATATAGCGTACGTTTGTTGCTTAACACTCGCATTGCTTTCAATTTTTGTGAAGCTTACTTCTACTATGGTATTACCATTAACTTCAAAGGATTCATCAGGTTGCAGGGGTAAATTATTGCAAGTTATTGTTCCAAGTTTATAACCGGCGGAAGGTGTAGCTTCTACTGAAAGTAAAAAACCACTAGGAACAGCATTTAACTCATCATAACCTACCAGCTTTGCTTCGCCTCCCCCTTCGGTTTTTAGGGTTACACTATAAAGGTCGTATCCCTTAAATTCGTGTACACGGTTTGTGGTAGCCTCTTGCATGTAAGCAAACCAATTCTTTTTCTCAAGTTGCTCAACTTGTTTTTTTGTTAGAACATTTCCATTCTGTTTACCCTTTATATCGAAAAAGAACTGACCTGGTTTTACCGCATTATGTGCATCAGGCAGTAATGCTATCAGCTTATCCATTGCACCATGGCGAATACTATTCCCATAAATTTCAATCACTTTTAAGTTTTTAGGGTGTGAAACGTTGAGTTCCCTGAGCCTATTACCCGCTAGGAGCAATGTTTCGAGACCCTCCTGAGCTGAAAAGTTTACATCAGATAGCATCATATTCCGAAGGTTCACCCAACGGAGCGATTTATTCTGCGTAAAATCAACGTCCGTTATGGGGTTCCCCTCTAAGCTTGCTTCAACTAAATCGGTACAACCGGTAAGGTCAATTGTTTCCAGCTTGTTATACGCTACCATTATCTTTTGTAACCATTCGTTACCCTGAATTGTAATATGAGTAAGCTCGTTTTCCTGCGCATATAGTACTTCCAGTTCGGGGGTTTTCGAAATATCCAATGCTGTAAGTTTATTAGCCTGGCAATATAGGTAGCTAAGCTCGGGCATAGCACTAAGGTCCAATTCGGTGAGCAAGTTACCGGCACACTGTAAATGCCATAACGACGAAAGTTGCTGCACGGGGAGTGAAGTTAAACGGTTGTTATTACAGTCGAAACGAACCATGGTTGGCACCTCGGGTAAATGCAACTTGTTTATAGCATTATTGTTACAATCGAGCTGGTTTAGTTGCTGTTGCTTGCTCAAATCAAGTTCAGTTAAATTGTTACTGTAAACAAAACACATCGTAAGTTCGGGGTTTTTACTTAAGTCGAGCTTCGTTAACCGATTCTGCTGCAGGTATAGCTTACTAAGCTTTTTGTTTTTGCTTAAATCGATTTGTGTAAGTTGGTTTGTTCCTGCACTTAAAAATGTAAGGTCGTTAAGTTGCGATACATCCAAGCCTATAAGCTTATTCTCATAACAAAAAAGGCTTTCGAGTTCGCCATAAACATTGAGTTGTTTATTGTGGCTTTCGAACGGAACTTCTACCCCATCGCTAACAATGGTTTCACCCTCATCGCAAATGCCATTATTATTTACGTCTACCCAAGGGCGTGTAGCGGTTCCTTTTTTAGCAACTACACCAATAAGCCAACGGTAGTTACTGGCTTCGCTACGCGTTAGTGTTGCATAAGGCTGTGTACTACTTTGGGCAAGCAAAGGCATTATTGCCAATAGACAACCCAAAAGAACAATAGTAATACGTGTTTTCATGGCTATTATAAATGATAGAATGTTTCCATAAAGAGATAATGATTCTTGCACTTATTGAGATAAATCACCTTTCACTGAACAAAGATAACCATTTAAACCTACCATTGAAAACTCAGCAAAGGCAAAAAGCGACAGTAACACTATTGATGAGGTATTGTACGAAAGTATCGAATTAGATACTTATGGCTGTTTTACATCGACTCCATATTTGTAAACATATTTCCTACTCCAACAATATTACCTACCTTCTCTTGATAAAACGACAAACATGCATTACGTAGGGGGGGGGAACCTGTGTATCCGCCCACACCCATATCATAATTTGAGACTGTTGTATAAAGGCGAATCGCTGTGTTACTTTCGGGATTCGGCTTCGGTCACATACGGAGG
>JASBZJ010000056.1 GCA_029983495.1 Porphyromonas sp. | reverse complement strand
CATAAAAGTTGTTATTGGCCACGATTGTAGGAACAACAGTGAATACTTTTCGAAGGTTGCGGCTGATGTTTTTGTCGCCAATGGTATAAAAGTATACTTGTTCGATGCTCTTCGCCCAACGCCCGAAATTTCGTTTGCTATTCGTAAGCTAGAATGCCAAAGCGGTGTTATGATTACCGCAAGCCACAACCCTAAGGAGTATAACGGTTATAAGGCTTATTGGGAAGATGGATCGCAAGTATTGTCGCCCCACGATGTTGCCATTATTGAGGAAGTAAGTAAAATTACTACCCCTGATATGGTAAAAACGAATGGGTCAAAGGAGCTTATTGAAGAAATTGGCACCGAAATGGATCGAGCGTTCATTGAGGCTGTAAAACAACTTTCGCTATCCCCCGAAATTATCCGTAAATATGCCGATTACCCTATAGTTTACACGCCAATACATGGAACAGGCGTGCGTATTGTTCCTCGTACACTCGAGGCTTTTGGCTTTAATAATATAGTGCATGTTCCCGAACAGGATGTAGTTAGTGGCGATTTCCCTACCGTTATTTCGCCAAACCCCGAAGAACCTGCAGCCCTAAAGCTAGCAATTGAACGTGCTAACGAAAAAGGGTGCGATTTAGTGCTCGCTAGCGACCCCGATGGCGATAGAATAGGAGTTGCAGCACGTGGCAATGATGGCGAAATGCACCTTATTAATGGGAACTTAATTTGTATGCTTCTAACCTACTACAGTATAATTCGCCGTAAGGAACTAGGATTGTTGCAGGGGAATGAATATGTAGTTAAAACCATTGTTACTACCGACCTCATTAAAGCTATTGCTGATAAGGAAGGCATAACCCTTTACGAAAGTTATACTGGGTTTAAGTGGATTGCCGATATTATACGCAAAAAAGAGCAGTGCGAAAAGTATATTGGTGGTGGCGAAGAAAGCTATGGATACCTGTGGGAGGATTTTATTCGCGACAAGAGTACGGTATCGGCTTCGTGCCTTTTTGCCGAACTTACAGTTTGGGCCGAAAGTAAGGGGCTTACCTTATTCGACTTGTTGGACGAAATTTACTTATCATATGGCTATTTTGCCGATAAAGGTCTTAACCTTGTTCGTAAAGGGCGTGAAGGTGCTACCGAAATTGCTCAGATGATGACGGAGTACCGAGCCAACCCTATTAAACAAATTGCTGGCTCGAGGGTTATAATACTAAAGGATTACCAAAGCTTACAGCAAACCGACCTGCAAACGGGTAAGGTTACACCCCTCGAAATGCCTGCAAAAAGCAATGTTTTGCAGTATATTGCCGAAGATGGTTCAAAGCTTTCGATTCGCCCTAGTGGTACTGAACCTAAAATAAAGTACTACATAGGAATTGCTGAAAAGGTCAATAATAAAGAGCAACTTAAGGAAACAAAGCAAGTTGCTGAGCAACGCATTGAACAAGTTATTGACCAGTTGGGAATACGTAAGGTGTAATTATTGAGGGGCTAAGCTCGCTATTTTTATGAATTATAAACTTGCAGAGGAGCTTGCGAATGATTCGTATAGGGCTGAACCCGTAAAATACAATCAGGCCTCTAAGCAAAAAAACAGAAAATGCAAGTATAATTGGTTACAGTGGCTATGCCGTGGGTATAAACGACTCAATGGGAAGCAAAAGGTAATCTTTGTTTCCTTTTGGGTTGTTGTTTTCGGTATTGCATTTTCAGTAGCTTACGCATTGTCACGGGCTTTATCATCTGCTCCAAAGCATAACCAAAAATCGCCTATTTACGAGTATGTTAACCCAACATCTATAAATATCGAATATCGATTTATTGGGTCGTACGGTAAAACATTCGACGACATTAATGCGCTTCATCTCCAAGCTGCTCAGCAAGGAGGAGTTCCCCCTTCGGAAATCGATTTTTCTTCGGCTGAAACCATGCGGAGTTTTTTACAAGTTAAAAGCGACAGTGTTCTAATGGTCGCAAAACTTTCTCATTCCGAACCTTACCTTGTTCGATCAGCCTTTTTATTACTGAACGATATTGCCGTTGATTTTTCCAGAAGGCTTAGGCATTATAACCTTCCGCCTCACAGAATTATTGTTACAAGCCTTACCCGTAGCGAGGAACAACGCGAACGCTTGTCGCGAGTGAATGCAAATGCTTCCGAAAATTCGGCTCATTGTTATGGAACAACATTCGATATTTCGTGGAGTAGATTCGACCCTATAACAAAAAATACTATTTCTGATGCCGTTTTAAAGCAACATTTAGCCGCAATATTAGTGCAATATCAACAAGCAGGTAGGTGTTACATTAAGCACGAACGTAGGCAGGCCTGCTTTCATATAACGGCCATTGGGCAGCAGGAGCAACTGGCACCTTTAACTAGCGAGTGATATGCTATGCAAAAGCCCTCGTGCAATATTATAAGTAACTTTGTAAGTGATGAATTACAATATCCAACAAGTAAAGCAACGGTTTGGTATCGTTGGTAACGATCCTCGTATGCTCGAGGCTATTCGTGTTGCCCTACAGGTAGCATCAACTGATGTTTCCGTTTTAATAACAGGCGAAAGTGGAGTGGGCAAAGAGTTTTTTCCAAAAATTGTTCATGCCTATTCCCCGCGAAGAAATAATAAATATATCGCAGTTAACTGTGGCTCAATACCTGAAGGAACCATCGATAGTGAACTTTTTGGTCACCGAAAAGGCTCGTTTACGGGGGCTGTTGCCGACCGTAAAGGCTATTTTGAAGAAGCCGATAAGGGAACAATTTTTTTGGACGAAATAGGCGAATTACCTTTAGGAACACAGGCTAGGCTTTTACGTGTTCTCGAGGGGGGCGACTTTATACCCGTCGGTTCTAGTATTCCCCAAAAAACCGATGTGAGGGTTGTTGCCGCAACCAATGTTAACCTTGCTGAAGCAATTAAAAAAGGTAAGTTCCGCGAGGATTTATACTACCGCCTTTCTACTGTACCTATTTTGGTGCCACCTTTGCGCGATAGGCACAACGATATACTCCTAATCTTCCGTTTGTTTGCTAGCCAAAGTGCTGCAAAGAATAACATACCCCCTATCGAACTTAACGGTGAGGCTCAGCGATTGTTCCTTTCGTACAAGTGGCCAGGTAATGTACGCGAACTTAAAAATGTTGCTGAAAGAATGAGCTTGCTCGAGGAAGATAGGTTAATTACAAGGCCCGTTGCTCAGAAGTATTTGCTGGAGGAGGGGCTTCGCGATTATCATCCAGCCATAATTACACCCTCGTTAAACGAATCCGATACCCCTAATTTTGCCAACGAACGCGAAATACTATACAAGGTACTTTTCGATTTGAACCGAAGCGTTCACGAACTCAAAACACAGTTCGAAGAACTGAAAAATAAGTCTGTGAATGAGCAAGCTGATACTTCGCTTGCCGATGAGCAAAGTATTATTTGGGCTAAACCTTTAGCTACTACCACTACAACGCATACACACGAGGAAATTGCTATTACTTCGGAGGATGACGAACCCCTTACCAACGAAGACAAAGTAAAGAAAGCCATTGAATGGCTCGAAGGTAAAACTTTGCGCGAAATAGAGGAGATGGTTACTTTGCATGTTCTTGAACTTAACGGTGGTCAAAAAGGCAAAACAGCAAAGGATTTGGGAATTGCCGATCGCACACTTTACAGAAGGCTTAAGGAATATGGAATAGAATGATGCGAAAAAGGCTATTGTTACTATTGCTGGTGCTAAGCTTTGTACTTTCAGGGTGTAGTATTGCGTATAAATTTTCGGGTGCTTCAATTGATTACACCACTACACAAACCTTTTCGATTGAGGATTTCGATAACCAAGCTGCACTGGTTTACCCCCCCGCTGCACAGCAATTTACCGAATCGTTAAGGCGTTTGTATACTCGCCAAACCCGATTGCGCGAAGTCGCTAGCGAGGGCGATTTTTCCCTCTCAGGATCGATTATTGGCTACGACCTCGCCCCCGTTGCCGTTCAGGAAGATGCTTTTGCTTCGCGTACTCGCTTTACCCTTACTGTTCGTGTTGTATTTGAAAATAAGTCGAATCCCAAAAAGAATTTTACACGTTCCTTTACTGCGTATAGCGATTTTGATAGTAGTAACCTGTTTTCGGATGTACAGGATGGCTTGTTGCAGGAGCTTATCGAAGATATTACAAAACAGATATTTAACTCCACTGCTGAGGATTGGTAATGCCCCCTGTTAATTCTTCCCCCGCAATTAAACTATGACGAAGAACGAACTTTACCACTATATTAGCGACCCTAATAAGCTCGATAAAAATACGCTTCCGCAACTCGAAAAGTTGGTCGAAACGTATCCATATGCAGGTGGAATTGTTTTTCTATATCTTTATAATTTGTTCGTTTTGGGCGATGTCCGTTATCCCTTAGAGTTGCAACGTTTGTCCATACGCTTGCCCAACCGTAGTCTGCTTTATGGTATTGCCGAGCATAAAATGCCCTTTAAGGCAATAAAGGTTTCGCCCCCGAAGAGTTCCGAAAGCAGTTTTTCGCTTATTGAACAATTCCTCGACGAGCGGAGCGAAGATGCAACCCAAAGTATTACTTCGGCTAGCGAACTTGCTATTTCGGAAGATTACTTTGCCGCAACAAACTATACCGCCGAACATGTAACCGAAAGTTTCGATACCTTAATTACAAAACCTACTCAACACAACCGAAGTAATTCAACTGAAAAAAACGATTCTTCAGAAGGTGTTAACGATGCCACATGGAACGATACTTTATTTACCGAAACACTTGCTCGAACCTATGCTCAACAAAAACGTTTCGATAAGGCGTTATCGGTATTTGAAGCCATAGAAGGCAAGAATTCCGAAAAAAGTGCTTACTTTGCACAGCAGATTGAATTCTTGCGCTTATTAACCGACAATAAAAAAGAAGAGCAACAATAAAACATGTTTATTTTTCTCACTATCATTATCCTCTTTGCCGCTATATTGCTGGCCGTAATAGTTGTAATACAAAACTCTAAGGGCGGTGGCCTTGCTGCAGGCTTTTCCTCTGCTAATAATATGATGGGAGTTCGCAAAACTACCGACTTTCTCGAAAAAACTACTTGGTGGCTTACGGGTATTATTATTGCACTAAGCATTATTTCTGTTGCTTTCCTTCCCAAAAACGTTAGCAAGGTCGATACCTTTAACGAGGATGTGAAGAAAAGCATTCAAGTTCAGAACGAGGCATTGCCTAACCTTGGCGATAAATCAACCGAATTACCCATGCCACAGCCCGCAACGCCTAGCGAACCCGAGCAAACTCCTCAACAATAATTACCCCTTAAGTACAACCATAGCTTAACCGAAGTTCCGCTTAACATAGTACGGAACTTCGGTTTTTTTTTGTGCGATACACAAGTATATACCCCCTTTTTTGAAGGTTTTTTGCTAGCTTTCTTTTTGCTTATCTGCATTGGTTACCACATACTTCAATGCTTTTATAGCCCTAAGCCATAACGAGCATTTGCTTGTACATGTTTTTTTACAATCTTTTTTTTTATACCTTTATTGCGCTAGGGAAGTGGAGTCCCCTTCTTTTAGAGTAACATTGTTTACTTCCCTTGGCATTTTTATTGAGTATAACAGTTTAAAAGATTGGACAACAAAATGAACAACACAGGAAGATTTGCACTTGGTGCAGCCATTGGTTTACTTGTTGGCAGCCTGGTAACCTACTTTAGCGATGGCGACAAACGAAAAGGCTTTGCCAAAACAGTTGGCGAAACAGCTGATAAGGCTAAGGACAGTGTAGTTGAAGGTTATTACGAAGCCAAGAGCCGTTACGAAATGTATCGTGATAAGCTCAAAAAGAACCTTTCGAACGCTAAGGACGATGCCGAAGACCTTATCGATGATGTAAAAGATAAGGCCAAAACAGCTGTTGATAAAGGCGCTGATAAGGCTAAGGAAGTTGCCGATAAAGTTGCCGACAAAGCGAAAGAATAGTAAACCTTACGCTTACACAAAACCGATAAAGGCGCATAACTTTTAAGTTACGCTTTTTCGTAACAGCATGGCGGGGGTGAAGTAGCTTTTGTAGGGCTTACTTCTCCCCCCTTTTTCATTTCTCTTTATCAATGCCGTTACGCTCTTTGTAATACCTTTGTTGTTGAATTTGCTACGGCTGTTACCTAACGAGTTCTCAAAGGTTTCGAATATGGTTTATTCCCCGAATTCTGTGGGGTACTTTTCCTATCCCGCTTAAATCAAGCAAAATAATCTCACTCATGAACAACAAGGATTTTAGCTTTTCCTCGCTCTTCAAGCATGCCCTAGCATACTTTCAGGCTATTGTAAAAGCCCAAATACTCAAAGCTGGAAAACTTACCAATAGCCTTATAAAAAAAGCAGTAGTTGTTGCTGTACTGCTTTTGGCAGTTCCGCTTTTCTTTACACTTCTGTTTGTCGCATTAGGCTTTGGGTTCCAACATTGGTTCCAATTCGGCTACGGGCTTTCGTTTTTACTTTCAGCTGCTGCACTTATTGTTGTTTCGTTTTTACTTATTGTTATTGGTATAGCTGCTACACGTTCGCATCGTGCTGCTATACTCGAAAAGGTAATGAATCAAGTAAATAAGTTGCAAGCCCCTCCCGAATCGTATTTCTCCGAGCCTACTACTATTTGGAGTAGCAACGATGGTGTTGATAAAACTTACACCCCCTCCGATAACATTAATGGCAATTCTTTTGGACAACAATAACGATGAAAAAACGAAATAAAGATGTTTTTGCGCAATTTGATGAACTCCAAAAGAGTGTAGCACTCGAAATTGACGCAACTAAAATACCCTTCGATAACGATGTTCGCGAAGTAAAACAGATCCTTAAGGAAGGAAATGCTTTTCAACTTATGCGCGAAGGTCTTGTGCCACAAGGTTCGCCACTCGATAAGTTGCTTAACTTTGCTGGAATTAAAAGTGTAGAAAAGAAACGTTCCGATAAACTGAACAAAATTCTCTCGACCTACAACAGCAACGAGCCGAACTCGTTTATGGGCAAGGTATATAGTACGGTGGGCGATTTTATCGCAAAAACAAAGGAATTCATCGACGACCCCGATAGAGGAGGAGCCGTATGGAACTTTGTAAAACCTATTTTGGTTACTTCGGCTGTAGCTGTAGCCAAAACTTCGCTACAGCGTAGTGTGGCTGGAGTATTCAGTTTGCCATTACGGCTGTTTTCGCGTAAAAAGAAAAAATAAGCAGAAAAATAACGAATCATTGTGGTATTTGTTTGGGCGGGCCTCAAGTGTCCGCCCGTTTTTTTTGTCCATTTTGTTTGGGGTATTGTATCCGGCGGGTGGATTGTTTGGGCGGACACTTGAGGTTCGCCCCTACATATCATTATTTTCTTCAGGTTCATTTTTATTTTCGTCCTGATGAAAAGATAAAAACCTCGGAGCTTTTGATCGAGTGGTCAGGATCATTTTATATTTTGTTCCCTGTAAAATGTTCTCCATTGCCTTATGTCGTTCGGGGGGGGAACTCTTCGAAAAACCTATCCAATGCTAATCTTATCACACGAATGTATTATTCCCCTTACCTAAAACAGGTACCGAAATTCAAAATAATTTGGACTAATTCCTATATACCTCCACTACTTGTTGCATTCAATATCGGGTTCCTGTCGAAAATTTTCCAAATTATATTTTAGTGCCCAAACCTACTACTCATGCGGTTTGTGCATTTTTTTTGTGCTTAACTTGCTCAGAATAAGGTATTTTTTTTATGGCTTGAGGTTATTTTCCGAAAAAGTATCCTTACCTTTGCAACGAGGATGATAATCAGGGTTGAAAATTATTCGGCTTTGGATTATAAGTTATCTGGAAATAAGTTTCTTTTTTTTGAGAAAATGAGTTACGAATACTTGATAATCTCAGATTTTTTTAGTAGAGAGAGAGAGAGAGAGAGAGAGAGAGAGAGAACTCTTCCTATCGCCTTTCGCTGTCTTTGCTCGTTTCTAACGCCCTCCGCTTTGCGGCGTTAGCTCGTTTTGTACATACATATAAAAACATAGCCTTAGGGTACTCAAAAAGTATCGTAAGGCTGTGTTTGTTTTTATACCTATTGTTGCTACCCTTGGGGGTAGTAAAAGCTCAACATATTGGGGTTAATACCAATGTGAGACCTTTGAAAAATAAGGAGTATGAGTTTAGCCCCCAATTAGAGGGGCTAAACTCATACTCCTTATTTTTCAAAGGTCTCTTACAGGCCCCACTGTGGATCCTGATAATAATATTTCGTTTACCATCGAAACCGCTCCATGGAACGAGCAAAATATTACCGCACAGTTTGATATCATTTCGACTACACACTCGGGTAGTGGTACTTACAATAGCGAGAACAAAACACTGTCGTTCGATAAGGATATGGCTGAAGCAACCTTAACCTTCAGTACAATGTATAAAGATCATACCACTTTTACGGCTACAATTTCGAATGATGCAAGCGAATGGCTTACTGCTACTTTTGCAGATAAGGTATTATCGGTTAAAGCTACCCAAAATACTACTTCTTCGAGTCGTACAGGGTATATTACCACAAACAGTGATGTGGATCCCAATGTTAAGTTAGTGATTACAGTAACCCAACGTGGGGCGTAACGAGTTGAGGTATTTCTTTCCACTATTTTATTTTATTTCCTATGAAAACGAAGTATAGTTTATTTTTAAGTTTGCTAGCCCTATTTGTTTTGGGGTTAAGCAGTTGTAAGGAAGAACCCCGGAAGGGTTTCCTTGAAAATAATCCCAATGGTTGCATGGTAAGTTATACCTTGCCCAACCTAACGCCTACAACTCGTGCCGTACAGGGTACGGAAGAGGGGCGGAAAGTCCGTACGGAAGCTTTCAATTACGAAAAATTGATTCAAAGCTTGTATGTAGTAGCCTTTCGAGGTGCTAATGGCGAGGATGGACTTTACCATCTGTTTTCGTTAACCGTTCCCACAGGTTCCACAAGTGGCACATTCGATATGTTGCAACAGGGTGCCTTCTTCCTCTATTTTGTGGCGAACCCAAGTGCTCCTTTGGTGGAGAAGATGAAAACCGTAAGTACCCGCCGGCAGTTCGAGCAATTGCTCTGCGAGCAGGAGTCGGGCGGAGGGAATCACTTTTTGATGGTAAATACCGAACCGGTAACGGTAACCACGGTAAAAGGGAAAACCACACCGGTAAGCAATGGAGGGAAAGTGGTGCTAACCCGAGCTTCGGTGCGTTACGATGTTTATGAGCCCATCAAAGGTTTCAGCATCACAAAGGTTTACCTAAAGAACAAACCTATCAATACGCGCTTGTTGGGATCGACCAGTACGACCGATTTAACGATACTTGCGAGCGACGAAAGCAAGGCGGTTGCGGTAAACAGCAATTTTGCGGTAGGAAAGTTGTACAGTTACGAACACCCCGAAGGAGGCAAAGTAACGCTGGTGGTAGAAGCTACATACAAGGGCAAGGACATAACGCCCGTAGAAATAATCGTAGGTAAGGAACCCATAAAGCGTAACCACATTTACGCCATCAAGCT
The DNA here is from genome assembly GCA_029983495.1 of Porphyromonas sp. Classification (GTDB taxonomy): domain Bacteria; phylum Bacteroidota; class Bacteroidia; order Bacteroidales; family Porphyromonadaceae; genus Porphyromonas. The sequence continues at coordinate 782 of JASBZJ010000056.1, read as the reverse complement.
GACTGATAAGAATAGCGGAACGCCAAGCGACAAGGAGCATGAGTTTGATGCCGATATTACGGTAATCGACTGGAACGAAGGTGCCGAACTCGGCCTCACCGAGGAGGAGATACTAAATTATCGCCCAAAACTAGCCATAGAATATGTGGCGGAGTATAATCTTGCGCAGGATGGTACATTCACGAACAGCCATAAAAATGACGCAAGTGGTTATTTCGACTGGGATACCGCAACAAGCATGAAGTACCCCGAAGGCTACCATTTACCTTCATTTAAGGAATTTTCTGGTGTTTTCCCTGGTACACTACTGAATAGATCTTTTTTTAGAACAGAACAACGCAAGCATTTAAACATTGAAGAAGAGGTCGATATAAATGGAGAACGCAAAACGTACACAGCCGATTACCTAACAACGACTGGTGATAAAATCTATGCAATTAAACAAAAGGGGAATGGCGACCGTCAAAAGGTGGCTGTATGTTATCAGTTAGTCGGTGATTTTAAGAAAGAAGGTAACCTCGATTCTCACCTCGTGGTACGAGTAAGGTATATTGGCTCAGAGGAGGATCCTCTAAATGTGTATTCTGATGTTACTATTGATGACCTCCCAGGGTTATTTAAACGTCCTGATAGCAGTGAAATTATCCGAATATTCCCTGCATGTGGTTATACTTCTGGGGAGGAGAGGGGGCTTCGTGCTTCATTTTTCACGAGTACTTCCAGTACCGTGGCGGTATGTCAAAACTCTTGTTTTGTTTCACCCCCAATTTTTTGCTTCGACT